>NZ_LFCV01000029.1 GCF_001037465.1 Xenorhabdus khoisanae | reverse complement strand
GAATTAATAACATACAAAAACTTATAATAAATAGCTCGTAAATACATATCAATCACTCCCGAAATGGAGTTTTTGGCATCATATTACTATTTATCAGAAATATATTTTTTATATTCATCATGTCGAATTTCTTCTCCGAATTCTGATACCTCTAAACATATCTCTTTATTTGTAGATAATGTGCAAAATATTTTCACCAAATAAGCTCGTTTTACATTCAATTAGTGATCTGCATTCCATTTTTACAATTCGATGCAGATTTTTCTTGCCTGTTTTTTGATCGCAATCTATTTATTGTTCAACAATATAAAAACAATGGATTAACAATAAAGGCATTTAAACCAACAATAAAACAACACCGTATTTGTCAGGGGGAAGTAGAATATGCAGCACACGATCAATTTTTGGCCCCTCATCGGGATTGCCGTCATTATCATTGGTTTTATCATCAGATTTAATCCTGTTCTGGTTGTTACCGTTGCCGGCCTTGTCACCGGGCTGTCAGCCAAAATGCCATTAGTCGATATTCTGGAAAAGCTAGGTTCAGGATTTATTAATACACTAAATCTGACGCTGACGATTTTGTTTCCCTTGGTCATCATTGGGCTATTGGAAAGACATGGATTAAAAGAACGCGCCCAGAAATCCATTGCCCATATCAAAACTGCCACTACCGGAAGGTTACTGATTATCTACCTGTTTATACGTGAAACTGCCGCCGCATTGGGATTAACCAGTTTAGGTGGTCATCCACAAATGGTTCGCCCTTTGCTGGCCCCTATGGCAGAAGGTGCGGCTGAAAACCAATATGGTGAATTACCGGATTCAGTCCGCTATCGCATTCGTGCTATGTCCGCCGCAACGGATAATACGGGTTTGTTCTTTGGTGAAGATATTTTTGTCGCCTTTGGGGCAATTATTTTTATGCACAATTTCATGCTGGAATCGGGTGGTATTCAAACCGAACCGCTGCATATTGCCCTTTGGGGTATTCCCACCGCCATTTGTGCTTTTCTTATCCATTCTGTTCGTTTATATCGCCTGGATTACCGTCTTGCCAATGAACTTGGCTCTTTAAATCACACCAGTACTAGCAGCAAGGAGACAAGATAATGTTTCAATTACAATATCTCTATGTGCTAGCTGGGCTACTCTTACTGGCTGTTGCCATTATGTCATGGCGTGATAAAGCCAATCCTCGCCGCTTAACAACAGGCTTATTCTGGGCACTGTATGGTTTGATTTTTCTGGTGGGGAAATGGAGCGGTCATCTGGCAGCTATCTGGATCAGTGATGAAGCCCACGCCCAGAAAATAGCCCATATCAGTGTTGGTGTGTTGGTCGTTGTTATGGCGCTGCTGGCAGGATTCGGTGGAGTGCGTTTGGGAAATTATCATCAACGTACACCAGAACAACGGCAGAAAAGTGCTGATCGTCTTGGTCACCGGTTATTTTTGCCCGCCCTGCTGATCCCTATCGTCACAATGCTAGGGGTGCTAATGTTTAACCACATTCCCGGCTTACAGCAGGCTGTATTTGGTGAAGGCAATCACTCCACGCTGGTAACACTCTTTTCCATTACTCTTGGTTGCCTGATTGGGTTAATTATCGCGTTGCGCATGAGCCGCGATACCATCACACAGCCTATACAGGAAACTCGCCGCCTGTTGGATGCCATTGGTTGTGTATTTATTTTGCCGCAGATTCTGGCAACGCTCGGATTGTTGTTTACCGCAGCCGGTGTGGGTACGGTGATTTCTTATTTAACTGAAAATTATTTGTATGTCGATAATCGTTTTATTGCAGTGGTAACGTATGTCTTTGGCATGGCTCTGCTGACTATGATAATGGGGAATGCTTTCGCCGCTTTCCCCATCATCACTGCCGGTATTGGCATCCCCATTCTGATTTTACAGCACGATGGTAATCCCGCAGTTATGGCGGCCATCGGGATGTTTTCCGGCTATTGCGGGACGTTGATGACACCTATGGCAGCAAATTTCAATATCGTTCCCGCAGCACTGTTAGAGTTGCCTGATCGCAATGCCGTTATCAAGGCTCAGATTCCCACAGGATGCGCTTTACTTATTACCAATGTGTTCTTGCTCTATTCTCTAATGTTCTTATAAAACAACAAAAAGGAATCATCATGAAAACTATTTTAGTCACTGGTTTTGAGCCTTTCGGAGGTGATAGGATAAATCCATCATGGGAAGCCATTAAACCATTACAGGGCTGCCAAGTCGCTGACGCGATTATTGAAGTTTGCCAACTCCCCTGTATTTTTGATATCGCCTTGCAACATCTTAATACAGCGATTGACCGGACTCAGCCAGAATTGGTGATTTCAGTAGGGCAGGCAGGAGGCAGGGCAGATATCAGCGTAGAACGCGTCGCAATTAATATCAATGATGCCAGTATTCCCGATAATAAAGGGAACCAGCCGATTGATACGCCTGTTATTTCCGGTGGCCCTGTAGCATATTTATCTAACCTACCGATCAAAACTATGGTTAATACGTTGAGGCAGGCGGGAATTCCTGCATCAGTTTCCCAAACTGCCGGTACTTTTGTTTGCAATCATGTGATGTATGGTTTATTGCATTATTTAACACAAAATTACCCCTCTGCACGTGGAGGATTTATCCATGTTCCTTATCTTCCAGAACAAGCCAAAATCCTCTTTGATACACCAAGCATGACGCTAGAATTGATGACAAAAGCACTAAAAGTAGCTATTGAAACTGCATGGGAAAATAAATCTGATACGGTTGTAACGGGCGGTGCTATACACTAAGAAATGTACGCATTAAGAGAATAAATCAGTACAGGAAATAGATTAGCCACTGTATTCAGTGGCTAATCAGAAAAACAATGGTCAGAAAGGCAATAATTGGTAGAAATTCAGTAACCAGATAACCACAACCGCAAAGATTGCCGCAATAATGTCATCCAGCATGATGCCGACACCGCCTTTTACATAGCGGTCAAACCAGCGAATCGGCCACGGTTTCCACATATCAAAAATGCGGAATACCACAAAGCCAACCAAAACCCATTGCCAGTTGAGCACCGGAATGGCCATCAGTGTGATCCACATGCCGATGAATTCATCCCAGACCACACAACCCGGATCTTCTACATTCATGGCATCGGCAGCTTTTTGACAAATCACACAACCAATGACAGTTCCTAACAAGATGGCTACCCATATTCCCCATGTAGGCAATTGCACCAGCAATAACCAGAAAGGGATCGCCGCCACTGAGCCCATCGTGCCCGGCATAATCGGCGATAAGCCACTACCGAACCCCGTAGCCAACAAATGCCACGGATTGCTCATCTTTAAGCGGCGCTTTGCATCATCCATGCGTTCCCTCCGTTTGGTCATTTTCCTCTTGCTGTGCGGCCGAACAAGGTGCTACAGGTTTTTTATCAGTTTTAAAATGGTCAAAACCGTTCAGATTCAGCTCAATTTCTTCGTTATGATTAAAATAGCGGATACCTTCTGATTCTGGCCTGATTTGCCCAATACAGCAGAAACTCGCACCAGAATGGGCCAATGCCATATTTAACGCACCACGGTTAAGCTCAGGTACAGTAAAGCACAATTCATAATCTTCACCACCGCTCAGCGCCCATTTCAATGCTTGCTCAGGGGCAACATATTGCTGCATGGCTTCCGAATAAGGCAGCGCATCCAGATTAATACGTGCACCACATTGGCTGGCTGTCAAAATATGGTTGAGATCAGAAATTAAACCATCGGACAGATCAATTGCGGAAGAAGCAAGATCGCGTAATGCCTGCCCTTGTAGAACCCGGGGTTGTGGACGGAGATGACGTTTGACCAACCAGTTATGGATCGCCGCATCCTCCACCGTCAGACGATCTTGCAGCAGAGCAAGCCCTGCGGCACTATCCCCCAGTGTTCCGGTTACATAAATCCAGTCACCATTTTTCGCCCCTGCACGGCGCAGTGCCCTGCCCGCCGGAACCAAACCATGTACGGTTAACGTCAAACTCATGGGGCCTTTCGTCGTATCCCCACCGATCAACTGCATACCATAATAATTCAGTTGCTCAAACAAACTGTCACTGAATCGCTTTAACCAATCCTCATTGACATCAGGTAGCGTTAAAGCCAATGATGCCCACGCGGGATCTGCCCCAACAGCGGCCAAGTCACTGATATTGACAGCCAGTGCCTTATAGGCCAAATCTTCCGGTGAGATGTCAGGGAGAAAATGAACGCCGGCAACCAACGTATCTGTAGTTACCGCTAATTCTTGCTTATCTGCAACGGTCATCAGAGCACAATCATCGCCAATCCCGAGATTGACATCACGGCGACGGCTGACATGGCGATTGAAATAACGTGCAATGAGGTCAAATTCACCACATGCCATAGTAGAATTCCAAAAAGTGACTAACGATGAGCACACAAGGCCGGGAAACCGGCCTCATAGGTAAAATCATCGAGTTATAATGGGGAACTCCTGGCAAGCAATCACTTTTTCTTGCGTGCTGCCGGGCCAGCTTTATCCAACACCCCATTCACGAATTTATGGCTATCTTCAGCACCAAACGTTTTTGCCAGTTCGATGCCTTCGTTAATAGCCACTTTGTAGGGAACATCATCACGAAAGCTTAGTTCAAACATTGCAACGCGCAAGATGGCTTTTTCTACCTGACCTAACTCTTCGAGCTGGCGTGAAAGATAAGGAGCCATCAGTGCATCTAATCTTGTAACATTGATCGCTACCCCGGACAGCAACTCACGGAAATAGGTGATATCAACACCAGTTACGTCCTGCTCTGACAGAAACTGCAATTCAACATCAGCAATGCTGTTTTTGGATAATTGCCATGAATAAATTGCCTGAACAGCACACTCACGAGCACGACGACGAGCAGCAGGTTTCACAAAATTCCCCTTAATTAAAACTAAAAATTCAGCCTTTGATGGCTTTGATTACATTAATCATTTCCAATGCGGTCAAGGCAGCTTCTGCCCCCTTATTACCCGCTTTAGTGCCAGCGCGTTCAATCGCCTGTTCAATATTTTCAGTCGTCAGAACACCAAATGTGACAGGAATGTTGCTGGACATTGCCACGTTGGACAAACCAGAGCTGCACTCGCCAGCAACATATTCGAAGTGGGCTGTACCGCCACGGATAACAGTACCCAAAGCGATAACCGCATCATATTTTTTGGACTCAGCCAGTGCCTTGACCGTCAGCGGCAGTTCATAAGCACCCGGTACCCATACTACGGTGATATTGTCTGAAGAAACCTGACCGATACGATCCAGCGCATCCACGGCCCCTTCCAGCAGGCTGTCATTAATGAAGTTGTTAAAGCGGGCAATCGCAATAGCGATACGAGCTTCAGGAGCTGCAACAACACCTTTGATTACGTTCATAGCCTTCCTTATATCTTATTCATATCCGCAGGGGCGCGGATCTTATCACATTCTTTTTCTCTGCGTCTTGATTTATGTCCAGACTTAGATCAGGACACTCAGAGTGGTCGTAAACGAAGACGCACATCAGGGCCAACCTGTTTTACATCAAACAGAGCAAATTCAGGCGCATCGGATAATCTTTGCAATTCAGGAATAGCAAACAATCCACGGGCATTATTTCCCAGCACCTTAGGAGCGATATAAAGGATCAATTCATCTACCAGCCCCAATGATAACAACGCCCCGGCCAGAGCAGGGCCGCATTCCGCCCAGACTGAATTTACCTGACGCTTACCCAGCTGCATCATCAACAGTACCAAGTCAACGCCATCACCATGTGTCGGCAATAAAATTTGTTCGACGTGATCAGGCCATTCCTGTTCATCTTTGTCAGTGCCCAGCAAGTTAGTACGTGCTAACCAACATTGCCCTGTTTGCCGGATAACATGGTGTTGTGGCGTCACGCGATTCTGGCTATCAGTAATGATACGGATTGGCTGGCGGAGACGTTCTTGGGGATAAGCCGCTTGTGTATCAGCATCCAGTTCATTCCAACGGACAGTCAGTGAAGGATCATCCGCCAATACTGTTGCACTGGAACTCAAAATGGCGCTGCACTGCGCTCGCAATTTCTGCACATCCTGACGCGCTTCAGGTGAAGTAATCCACTTACTTTCTCCCGAGGCCAACGCGGTACGGCCATCCAATGAAGCTCCCAGTTTCAATTGCAGGTAAGGGAAACCGGTGCGCATACGTTTAAGAAAACCTTTATTCAAGGATTCCGCCTGCGCCATCATCAGGCCATGTTCTACAGTGATGCCCGCCTGCTGCAATTTATACAAGCCGCGTCCAGCCACTTGGGGATTGGGGTCTTGCATCGCAACCACAACGCGACTTAAACCGGCAGCAATCAAAGCATCAGCACAAGGCGGTGTTTTGCCATGGTGACTGCATGGCTCAAGCGTGACATAAGCTGTGGCGCCTTTCGCTTTTTCACCGGCCATGCGTAGGGCATGGACCTCTGCATGCGGTTCACCGGCTCGTAAATGAAAACCTTCCCCGACTATCTGATCATCTTTAACGATGACACAACCTACATTTGGATTCGGAGAAGTTGTAAAACGCCCCTGTTGCGCTAATTCCAGCGCTCGGGACATATATATTTCATCGAGTGTCATGGTATTTAGTCTTGTAATCTGGCTATTTCTTCGCCGAATTCACGAATATCTTCAAAGCTGCGGTAAACAGATGCAAAACGGATATACGCCACTTTATCCAGTTTCTTCAGCTCATCCATGACAAAATTTCCAATCATCTTGGACGGAATTTCACGTTCACCTGTTGCCCGCACTTGTGATTTGATATGGATAATTGCCGTTTCCACATCATCAGAGCTGACAGGACGTTTTTCAAGTGCCTTTTGCATGCCACGACGCAATTTTTCTTCGTCGAAAGGCTCCCGAATATCATCACTTTTAATGACCCGTGGCATCACCAATTCTGCAATTTCAAATGTAGTGAAGCGTTCATGACATTCTAGGCACTGACGGCGACGGCGCACTTGTGAGCCATCCCCAACCAGACGGGAATCAATAACTTTAGTATCAACGGCTGCGCAAAATGGGCAATGCATATCGTTTCCTGACAGTTAACCGAAGGAATAACAGTGTACCTTGAAGTGATAATGAAAAACACCCTGTCAGTAAGTACTCACAGAGTGTTTAAGCGATATCAGAGCTTGATCATGCTAAATCGTTAAGGAAGAATAGAAGGCTGATCCGCCCCTTCTTTCTCAACTTTCTGCTGAATCATATGTTCACGCTTCATGCCCAACTTCAGAGCCAGTGCAGAAGCAACATAGATGGAAGACACTGTACCGATAGAAACACCGATTAACATTGCCAGTGAGAAGCCTTTCAACATTTCACCACCGAAAATGTACAGCATCAGTACAACCAGCAGCGTGGTTGCAGAAGTCATGATCGTACGGCTCAGAGTCTGAGTCAGGGAAACGTTCATGATTTCATAAGACGTACCACGGCGGATTTTGCGGAAGTTCTCACGAATACGATCCGATACCACGATGCTATCGTTCAATGAATAGCCGATAACGGACATCAACGATGCAACGATAGTCAGGTCAATCTCAATGTGGAACAACGACAAAGTGCCCAATGTAATGATCACGTCATGCGCAAGCGCGATAACCGCCCCTAATGCCAGACGCCACTCAAAGCGGAAACCGACATAAATCAGGATACTGATAAGGGCAACCAATAACGCCATCGCTCCGGTTTGCGCCAGCTCGCTACCCACACTTGGGCCGACAAACTCCACACGTTTGACCGTGGCATCTTTATCGATATTCTGGTTAATAATAGAAATAACTTTATTACCCAGTTCTTGCCCCGCATTCCCTTCCACTGGTGGCATGCGAACCATCACATCACGGCTGCTACCAAAATTTTGCAATAGTGGATCAACAAAACCATTCTGGGTCAGGCTCTCACGCATTTTGTCCAGATCCGCAGGCTTACTCAGGTTCACTTCAATTACCGTACCCCCGGTAAAATCAAGCCCCCAGTTAAATCCACGAACACCAATTATCACGATGGAAGCGACCAATAGCAGGAACGAAATCCCAAAGGCAACGTTGTCCCAGCGCATAAAGTCGATAACTTTACGCCCGTAGTTTAATTGTTCAACAGTATAATCCTGTGCCACAACGTGCTCCTTAAATTGACAACTTATTGATACGCTTGCCACCGTACAGCAAGTTCACGATTGCACGAGTTCCTACAATAGCAGTGAACATTGAAGTCGCCACACCAATACTGGTAGTAATCGCAAAGCCCTTGATAGAGCCAGTGCCCACGGCATACAGAATAACGGCTGTAATCAGCGTAGTCAGGTTTGCGTCGATGATACTGGAGAACGCGCCTTTATAGCCTTCGTGAATCGCTTGCTGCACCGTACGGCCATTACGCAGCTCTTCTTTGATACGTTCGTTTATCAACACGTTCGCATCCACAGCGACGGCAAGTGTCAGGACGATACCCGCAATCCCCGGCATGGTCAGCGTCGCTCCCGGCAACAGGGACATGATACCGACGATCAGCACCAGGTTAGCCAGCAGCGCACTGCTCGCAATCAGACCAAACTTGCGATAGTAAATCACCATGAACAAGATGGACGCAATCAGGCCCCATAAACACGCCTCAAGACCCTGCTCGATATTCTGCAAGCCCAGAGTTGGCCCAATAGTACGCTCTTCGACAATCTGAATTGGTGCAATCAATGCACCCGCACGTAGCAACAGCGACAACTGGCGAGCTTCGGTAGGATTGCCAATGCCAGTGATACGGAAACTGTTACCCAAACGTGACTGAATGGTGGCAATGTTAATGACTTCTTCTTTCTTAACTAAGATCGCACGACCATTGGCATCTTTCTTACCGCTGTCCTTATATTCCACAAACAGCGTTGCCATCGGTTTTTGCAGATTATCTTTGGTGAAATTGGACATCGCCGTGCCACCAGCACTATCCAGAGAAATATTCACCTGCGGATAACCGTTCTCATCCGTGCTGGACGTGGAGTCAGTAATATGGTCGCCTGTCAGAATAACACGCTTGTACAAGACAACAGGACTGCCATCACGGGTATATTTCAATTCTGAATCAGCCGGAATTCGGCCAGACAGTGCTGCATTCTGGTCAACATTACTATTCACCAGACGGAATTCCAATGTTGCGGTTGCACCGAGGATCTCTTTAGCGCGGGCTGTATCCTGGATACCTGGCAGCTCAACAACGATACGATCTGCACCCTGACGCTGCACCAAAGGTTCCGCAACCCCCAATTGGTTTACGCGGTTACGCAGAATAGTAATGTTCTGCTGTACTGCATAAGAACGGGCTTCACGCAGACGTTCATCACTCATGACAACTTTCAGAGTACTGTTGGCACCAGTAGAGAACACTAAATCACGGTGGCGAGGTTCAAGGTAGTTTTCTGCTTTGGAACGCGCATCGTTATCACGGAAACGAACTTCAACGCCGTAATTATCAATTTTGCGGATAGTAGAATAAGCGATGCCCTGATCACGCAGTTCAGAGCGCAGGCTATCAATATTTTGTTCCTGTAACTTGCTCAGTGCGGTTTCCATATCCACTTCCATCAAGAAGTGAACACCACCACGCAGGTCAAGCCCCAGTTTCATAGGCTCAGCATTGATTGTCCTTAACCAGACAGGCGTTGCAGGCGCGAGGTTCAATGCCACGACATACTGTTCGCCCAATGCAGAAACCAGTGCTTCACGAGCACGGAGCTGCACGTCAGTGCTGTTAAAACGAGCAAGAATTGCCCCATTTTCTAATGCAATGGACTTGCTCTGGATTTGATCTTTTTCTAAAACATTACGGACTTGGTCCAGCGTTTTTTCACTGGCGGCGATGCCTCGCGCGCCAGTGATTTGTACAGCCGGATCCTCACCATAAAGGTTGGGAAGTGCATAAAGCAAACCGATGAGGATCGCAGCGATCAGCATCAGATACTTCCACAAAGGATAACGGTTCAACACGGCAGTTCCCTTCGGGAAAATCAGAAAATTAAATAGCCTTCATTGTACCTTTCGGCAGAATGGCAGCGACGAAGTCACGTTTGACAGTTATTTCAGTGGTATCATTCAGGGCAATCACAACGTAGCCTGTTTCAGACACTTTAGAGACACGACCTACCAAACCACCAGAAGTCAGTACTTCATCTCCTTTGGAGATGGAATCCATCAATTTTTTATGTTCTTTGGTACGTTTTTGTTGTGGACGCAGGATCATAAAATAGAAAATCAAACCGAAAACAACCAGCATGATGATCAGAGAATATGGGTTACCCTGAGCTTGCGCTGGTGCACCAGCAGCTGCCGCAGCTTCAGAAATAAAAAAACTCATCAAATTTCCCTCATTGTTATCGAAAACATGTTACCGAAAATCGTGTCATCGAAAATATTACTTTCCGAAAATCTTACTTCTCGAAAATCGTGTTTGCCGAAAATCGACAGTGGCTCGATCAAAAACCAGCCCGATATGCTACACATATTGAGGCTGGTTAGTCACGCCAAATTATATATTTAACGGCGGAACGGACTTACCAATCCGCTGATAAAACGCTTCAACAAACTGTTCCAGTTTGCCTTCTTCAATGGCTTTGCGAATTCCAGCCATCAAACGCTGATAATACCTTAAATTATGGATTGTATTCAGCCTTGCACCAAGAATTTCGTTACAACGATCAAGGTGATGGAGATATGCACGGCTATAATTGCGACAAGTATAGCAGTCACAATGTTCATCCAGCGGAGAAGTATCTTCTTTATGTTTGGCATTACGGATCTTGATGACTCCTTCTGTCACAAACAAATGACCATTGCGGGCATTGCGGGTTGGCATCACACAGTCAAACATATCGATACCACGGCGAACGCCCTCGACCAGATCCTCCGGCTTGCCAACTCCCATCAAATAGCGTGGCTTATCCTGCGGGATCTGCGGACAAACATGTTCCAGAATACGGTGCATGTCTTCTTTAGGTTCACCTACGGCCAGACCACCCACAGCGTAGCCGTCAAAACCGATTTCCACCAGCCCTTTTATGGAAACATCACGCAAATCTTCGTAAACACTGCCCTGAATAATACCAAACAAGGCATTTTTATTGCTCAGTTCATCAAAACGTTGACGACTGCGCGCAGCCCAGCGCAATGACATTTCCATGGAACGCTTCGCATAATCCCAATCAGCAGGGTATGGCGTACATTCATCAAAAATCATGACAATATCGGAACCCAAGTCATATTGGATTTCCATGGATTTTTCTGGGCTGAGGAAAACAGGCGTTCCGTTGATTGGATTACGGAAATGAACGCCTTCTTCTTTAATTTTACGCATCGCACCGAGGCTGAAGACCTGAAAACCACCAGAGTCTGTCAGAATAGGCCCCTGCCACTGCATAAAATCATGCAGGTCACCATGCAATTTCATGATTTCCTGCCCCGGGCGCAGCCAGAGGTGGAAAGTATTCCCTAACAGAATCTGCGCACCAGTCTCTTTCACCTCTTCCGGTGTCATGCCTTTTACCGTACCGTAAGTGCCCACAGGCATGAACGCCGGGGTTTCCACTACGCCACGTTCAAAAATCAGGCGGCCACGACGGGCATTTCCGTCCGTCTTTTGTAACTCAAATTTCACTTAACCTCCAGACATCAGAAAAACAGTCTGATGCTATGTTTAGACACCGTTCAAACCAGCGGAGCTGAAATGACGATCATTCTGATTTAAAAATATTTAATTTCAAAATTTTTATTTCAACACCGCTTCTTTCGATACCATTTCTTTCGATGCCATCATATTGCGACTGATAAACATCGCATCACCATAACTAAAAAAGCGATATTTTTCTGTCACCGCTTCTTTATAGGCACTCATGGTATTTTTATAACCGGCGAACGCAGAAACCAGCATGATAAGCGTGGATTCTGGCAGATGGAAATTGGTAATCAATGCATCGACAACCTGATATTCAAAACCAGGATAGATAAAGATTTGGGTATCATCAAAAAAAGACGCGATAATCCCATTCTGGCAGGCTCTGGCTGCGCTTTCCAATGAGCGGACTGAAGTTGTTCCCACCGCGACAACTTTGTTACCACGCGCTTTACATGCCAGTACCGCATCCACGACATTCTGTGGCACTTCCGCATATTCAGCATGCATAACATGATCTTCAATGGTTTCCACTCGCACAGGCTGAAAAGTACCGGCGCCGACATGCAAGGTGACAAAAGCCATTTCAATGCCTTTTTCACGCAAAGCAGCCAAAAGCGGTTCATCAAAATGCAGCCCGGCAGTCGGTGCAGCCACTGCGCCCGGACGTTCACTATAGACCGTCTGATATAACTCACGATCTGCATCTTCATCAGGACGGGCAATATAAGGAGGCAATGGCATATGACCAATCTGATCCAAAATGGTCAACACATCACGATCATCATCAAAACGAATTTCAAACAATGTATCATGACGCGCCAGCATCGTTGCTTTAATGCTTCGATCTTCACCAAGAACATCTTCACCAAGAATCAGCTCAGCGCCTTCTTTCGGTGCCTTGGAAGCACGAACATGAGCAAGCACTCGCTTATTATCCAGCATCCTTTCAACTAAAACTTCCAATTTTCCCCCCGTCGCTTTGCGGCCGAACAGGCGCGCAGGAATGACGCGAGTATTATTGAAAACCAACAGATCACCGGCTTCCAGTTTATCCAGCACATCAGTAAAAACACCGTGCGTCAGCGTTCCCGTTTCACCGTCAAGGGAAAGCAGGCGACAAGCACTTCGCTGCGGCTGGGGATAGTGAGCAATCAGCTCTTCTGGCAGTTCAAATGTAAAATCAGCGACACGCATTTTATCTGTATCATTCAAAAAAACAGGCGGACTAGTCTAGTGCTGCAAACGCGAGGGTGCAACAAAGAAGCATCTGGTTTAGCGATTTACGGTATACTCTCATCATGAATTTTCTCGCTCACCTTCATTTAGCTGCATTATCGGAAAGCTCCTTATTGGGCAATCTGATGGCGGATTTTGTCCGTGGTTCACCAGAAGGGTTATTCAATTCCGACATTGTAGCGGGCATTCGTATGCACCGTCGGGTAGACAGTCTGACGGACAGACACCCGCTTGTTATAGAAGCGCGTCACTTATTCCGTTGCGAGTTTCGCCGCGTTGCCCCAATTACCCTTGATATCATCTGGGATCATTTTCTTGCCCTACATTGGGACAAACTTGAAAAAAATTATTCTTTACCTGAATTTGTCAACCTTGCCCGCAGCAACATAGAGCCTCATCTCAATTCAACCCCTGAAAAGTTTCAAGAATTGAACAGTTATCTCTGGTCACAAAACCTGCTCATCCGCTATGCGGATATGTCCTGCATTGCCAATGTACTGCAAAGCATGGCACGCAGACGCCCGAAATTATCAGCACTGGCAGGATCATATCAGGATATAGAAACCCATTACCTTGATTTTGAAACGCTATTTTTGCAATTCTACCCACAGATGATGGCATTGGCGTCAAATAAGCGCCTGCTTGAATAAGAAAACTTCCCAGAGCCTTGCACTTTTTTCAAATAGTTTTATCTTATGTAGGCCAAAAGGAATTAAAAACAGGTTATTGATAGGTAAAATCTATTGCAACAATTGGTATTTTATCCTTTATTGCTATACCCTAATTCCTTATGCTGTAACCCGTTTCTACATAACACCTTTTAAAATCACAGGAGTCAATTATGGTTTTAGTAACCCGCCAAGCCCCTGACTTTACAGCTGCTGCAGTTCTCGGTAACGGTGAAATCGTTGATAACTTCAATCTGAAAAAACACCTGAATGGCCGTCCTGCCGTTATTTTCTTCTGGCCAATGGACTTCACTTTTGTTTGCCCTTCTGAGTTGATCGCTTTTGATCACCGTTATGAAGAATTCCAGAAACGCGGCGTTGAAGTTATCGGCGTTTCCTTCGACTCTGAATTTGTTCACAACGCATGGCGTAAAACCCCAATCAGCGAAGGTGGCATCGGCGAAGTCAAATATCCAATGGTTGCTGACATCAAACGTGACATCATGAAAGCTTACGGCATTGAGCACCCAGAAGCTGGCGTTGCCTTGCGTGGTTCTTTCCTGGTTGACAAAAATGGTGTTGTCCGTCACCAAGTGGTTAACGATCTGCCATTGGGCCGTAACATCGATGAGATGGTACGTATGGTTGACGCTCTGCAATTCCACGAAGAACATGGCGAAGTTTGTCCTGCACAATGGGCAAAAGGTCAAGAAGGTATGGGCGCTTCACCTGAAGGCGTAGCAAAATACCTGACCAAAAATGCTGACAAACTGTAATATTCCGCAGCATTTAATCAGTTAATAACTTAATGTTATTAATCCTTCCAAACCAGCCGCTTGTCGGCTGGTTTTTTTCTCTCAAAACAGATCTTCCTGAAGCTCGCTGTTTTATCGGCTTGCATTAAATTGCGCACAAAAAATCACCCTTTCAAAAATCCTAAGCTTTAGATAAGGTAATCTACATATTACTAACAAAAACATTACAAACAATTGGGTCTACCCACAGTAGACTCACGCTTAGGAGAACAACACATGTTAAAAGCATGGAAAATATCGTTGATAGCTATATCCCTCCTCGTCTCCTCCCCACTTTATGCAGCCACTGAACCTGCTGTTGAAGCTAAACAAGGCATGGTTGTCAGCTCACAACGCCTTGCTTCACAGGCGGGTATCGATATTCTCAAAATGGGAGGGAACGCTATTGACGCCGCAGTTGCTGTTGGATATGCCCAGGCTGTCGTCAATCCTTGCTGTGGCAACATTGGTGGGGGTGGATTTATGACTATCCATCTCGCCAATGGCAAAGATACCTTTATTAACTTCCGTGAAACCGCACCCGCCGCAGCCAGCGCTAATATGTATCTGGATAAAGACGGCAATGTTATCAAAAATGCCAGCCTGTATGGCTATAAATCGGTTGCTGTACCGGGTACAGTCATGGGATTTGAAGAAGCCTTGAAAAAATATGGCACATTGACTCGCGAGCAAGTTATGGCTCCTGCCATCAAACTCGCTCGTGAAGGCTATATCCTGACCCGGGGCGATACCGATATTCTGGACACGACTGTTAAACGTTTTGCTCAAGATCCAGAAGCAACCCGTATTTTCCTGCGTAAAGATGGTACGCCATTCGAACCCGGGGACAGACTCATTCAAACCGATTTAGCCAATACATTGGAAATGATTGCCAAACAAGGGCCGGATGCTTTTTATCACGGTAAGATCCCTCAACTTGTCGAAGAAGCATCAAAAAAATCAGGGGGAATTATCACCGCAGCAGATTTTGCTAACTTTCATATCACCGAAACAGCCCCTGTCACCTGTAGCTATCGCGGCTACAAATTCATCTCTTCTCCACCTCCCAGCTCTGGTGGCGTCACGTTATGCGAAATATTGAACATTGTGGAAGGTTATGATCTTAAATCCATGGGATTCAATTCCGCTGCTTATATCCACACATTGACAGAAGCCATGCGCCACGCCTATATGGATAGAAATACCTATCTGGGCGATCCGGCATTTGTCAAAAATCCTCTTGATAGGCTGTTAAGTAAAAGCTACGCAGAATCTATCCGAAAAGAGATTCAACCTGACAAAGCCACTCCATCAGTAAATGTCCAACCTGGCATTGGTCCCCATGAAAAACCAGAAACCACGCATTATTCCGTCGTGGATAAAGAAGGAAATGCAGTATCAACCACTTACACAATTAATGGACGCTTTGGCGCTGTCGTGATTGCACCAGGAACCGGCTTTTTCCTGAACGATGAAATGGACGATTTCACAACCAAAGTGGGTGAAAAAAACCTGTACGGGCTAGTACAGGGCGCAACTAACTCCATTGCCCCTGGTAAGCGCCCACTATCATCAATGAGTCCAACCCTCGTGACCAAAGATGATAAAATCTTTCTGGTTCTGGGATCTCCGGGAGGTTCTCGCATTATCTCCATCACGCTACAGAGCGCCCTGAATATCATCGACTTTAATATGCCACCACAAGAAGCAGTCAATAGCCCACGTATACACCATCAATGGCTACCCGATGAAGTCTATTATGAGCAACGTGGACTGTCGAAAGACACCCTGAATTTACTGGAAAAAATGGGTTACAAAATGGTGAAGCAAACACCATGGGGAGCGACAGAGTTAATCATGATTGGATTGCCGGGCGCGGCTGGGGTTACTTCTGTAAATTCATCCGGCAATGATTCAGCGGTATCAGGCATTGTCCGTGAAGGTTACATCTACGGTTCCAATGATGTAAGGCGACCTGCTGGTGCTGCTATTGGTTACTGATTCAGATTGGTTACTGATTCAGGCTGAGTAAATAAGGGTGGGCATACTAAAGCAGCCCACCCTTATTATTAATATCATCAATTCAGTCATGAAGTTAGTAAATAACCACTTATTTTTTCTTACTGTTCTTCATGCTGAGCTTCATACTTTGGGAGTTTTACTCCTCCTGCGATGCGATCATAAACAGCACACACAACGATAGTCAGCAAAGTAGGCAGTAACCATGCCAAACCCTGATCTGCCAATGGCAAATGCTTCGCCAATTCTGGCAGTAAGTGAGACAGATATTCAGAAGATTTTACTGCATCCAAAATCCCAAACAGCAGGCTGATAGCCATTGCGGGAGCCAGAATACGCGAGAAGTTATTCCACCAGTTCATTGTAAAGCTCAGTAATACCAGAACGATGCATGGCGGGTAAATTGCCGTCAGCACTGGAATAGAGAACTTAATCAAGTGGCTCAGACCCAGATTAGACACCAGCATGGAGAAAGTGCCCAGAATCAGCACTAGCGCACGATAAGACAACGGTAAATAACGGCTGAAAAACTCAGAACAAGCACAAGTCAGACCTACCGCGGTAACCATACAGGCCACGAAAATCAGTACCGCCAGGAAGAAACTGCCGTAGTTACCAAAAACATTTTGGACATAAGCATGCAGGATCACCGCGCCATTTTCAGCATTCGGTACCAGTGTGCCACTGCTTTCCCCAAGCTTGAACAAAGAGAGATACACAAGTGCCAGACCAAGACCGGCAATCAGGCCAGCCCACATGGCATAGCGAGTCAGCAAAGAAGACGCTTCAACCCCTCGGGAACGAGCAGCATTGACAATAACAATGCCGAACACCATCGCGGCCAATGTATCCATCGTCAGATAACCATTTACAAAACCATTTGAGAACGGAATTTCCGTATAGGTTCCAACGGCTGGAATAGAGCCACCAGCAGGCCACAGCACAGCAGCGATACCCAGAATTGCCAGCGCCAGAATTTTGATTGGAGCCAGTATATGCCCGATGCTATCCAGTAGTTTACCCGGATACAGTGAAATCAGGATCACCAATGCAAAATAAACGACACTGTAGATGAACAAAGGAAGTTCACCAGTTCCGGTAATTGGTGCGATACCCACTTCAAAAGAAACTGTTGCGGTTCTGGGCGTTGCGAATAGAGGGCCTACAGCCAAATAGCAAACAGTTGCCAGAACCAAACCCGCAGTTTTACCAATAGGTGAACTAAGTGCTTCAATGCCACCACCTACTTTTGCTAAAGCAATTACGGTAATAACGGGCAAGCCAACAGCAGTTAGCAAAAAGCCAGCGGCTGCGATCCAAACATGTTCTCCAGCCTGCAAGCCAACCATAGGCGGAAAAATGATATTTCCCGCACCAACGAACAAGGCAAAAGTCATAAAACCTAATGCCCAAATATCCTTAGATGATAAACGGTATGCCATAATGATTGTTAATGTATTGTTGCCAAAAGAATTGCATGTACGATATTAAGTATCGCAAACACTTGAATTTTCACTGGCGAAACTGAATTCTGTTTTAACAATCAGTGAGCAACATAATATTCACTGATAAACGTGAAATATAAAATGATAGTGGTAATTACAGCCAGAATCGCCAACAACTGCCCACAAGTAAAACTTTTATAGCGTCAAAAGGCAAGCGGCAAACCAAAAACCAGAACAATATCCTAAACTAAATTTTAAAATCAGTGATTATTGTTATCTATCATTGAATACACACTATATGATTTGTACTTTCTTCATTCACATTGATTAATAAATAATTTTTCCCGTATTGTTACCATTAAATCCTATTAAACTTAGCTAGTTTTTATTCAAACTCTTTTTAGTTGAAACAATAAGTCGAGATGCTAATAGAAAGCTAAAAATAGATCCCTTTCCTAATGCACTAGAAATATCGAGATTGGTATTGTAGTGGTGCAGTGCATGTTTCACTATCGCCAGTCCTAGCCCGCTACCTCCGGTTTGTCGAGAACGGGCACGATCAACACGATAAAAACGTTCGGTAAGACGTGGCAAATGTTCTGCGCTAATTCCTCCGCCATTATCTTCCACTTTAAACAGCGCTCCCTGAGCCACCCTCTGCCAACTAACCTCAATTCGCGTTCCCTCAGGAGTATGTCTAATGGAGTTATAGACCAGATTAGACATCGCACTGCGCAGTTGTTCCTCATTACCAAAAACTTTCAGTTTTTCATCAACATTAAATATGATGTCATACTGGTTATTACCCAAGGCGAGGGTTTCCTGCTGCAATAGATTCAACATAACGGGAACATCAACCACTTTATTCATGTCCACTTGCGGCCCGACTTCAATTTTAGAGAGATGCAATAGTTGCGTAACCAGACTATCCATTCTCCGTATCTGTTCCTGCATCGTACTGACCGCTTTCTGGTTTACCTGACTACCAATTACCTGATCCTGCATCATTTCCAAATAACCTTGCAGTACAGTGAGCGGTGTTCTGAGTTCATGGCTGACATTGGCGAAAAAATCCCGTCTGGAATTTTCCAGCAATCTTTTTTGGGTAATATCACGCACCACCATCAATAACTGCCTTTCTGAATAGGGCATGACCCGGAATTCCATCATATTACCGTTGTTCAATTCGATGGTTAAAGGACGGGAGAAGTCATTTGCTGTGATATAGCGACTAAAATCGGGGTAGCGAAGTAAATTGAAAATATGTTGACCGTTATCCTCTGGCCAGCGAAAACCAAGTAAATGCTGTGCCAGACGATTACACCAGAAAATGTTGCCCTCTGTGGTCATCATCACAATGGCATCCGGTAGTGACTCAGCGCCACTACGAAAACGTTTGATCAATAATGCAAGTTCACGACGCCGTTTACGGTTACGCTGCTGCATCTGATAAATGCCGTAAAAGATAGGTTCCCATCCGCCGCGTCCCGCAGGAGGTAACATACTGCGATCTAACCATAACCAATGGGATAATTTCAGCAAATTATAGCTATGCCACACCAGTGCCAAAAATAGCGCGATAACCAATAACCAAGCCAAATGACCAACAAAAAGAGACAAAATGACAGCGGGCAAACAGAAAAGCACGAAGCCCAATACCAACTTTTTCCATGATAAACGCTCAAGCACGCTATTTTCTCCGGTACGAAAACGGTATTACCCGAAACCATTCCCCAAACTTCTGCCACTCAATACTATTACCATCAACACCACTATTACCCATCAACACCAATACCAATCAACACCAACGGGGTTCATAACCATCAATAACGGGTAGAAAAGCGATATCCTGTGCCACGAACGGTTTGCACCATTTTATCGTGTTTGCCGATTTCCAACGCTTTACGCAATCGCCGGATATGTACATCAACGGTGCGATCTTCCACATAAACATTCGTTCCCCACACATAATTGAGTAACTGCTCCCGGCTATAAACACGCTCTGGATGAGTCATAAAAAAGTGGAGAAGTTTGAATTCGGTTGGCCCCATCTCCAAATCCTGTCCCTGACTGGAAACTCGGTGAGATACCGGATCCAGTATCAATCCATTCATATCAATGACATCTTCTGCTTCTATGGGCGAGATACGCCGCAGAACTGCCTTGACACGGGCAATCAATTCCTTGGGTGAGAAAGGTTTAGTGATATAGTCATCAGCTCCGACATCAAGGCCACGCACCCGATCTTCTTCTTCTGAGCGAGCCGTTACCATAATGACTGGAATCGCCTTAGTATTATTATCCCGTTTGATTTGCTTGATAATCTGTACGCCTGAACCTCCGGGAAGCATCCAATCCAGTAACACTAAATCAGGATAAGGCTCTGACAGACGCCTTATTGCCGTATCATAATCTCCAGCTTCAACGGACTGATAACCGTTTTGCTCAAGTACAAAACAAACCATTTCACGAATCGGTACTTCATCTTCAACTACCAAAATGCGTTTAGCCATGGTTAATCCTGTCAATATCATTGAAGTCAGCAACATTAACTTTAGGTCATTATGAGTCAATTTTATGACAATTTTATGAAAACTCTTATCTCTCAATCATCAAGCTGTAATCTGGCTCGCAGGAAATATATACCTCATCTGTCATATTTCATTCTTGATGCGAAACTATTCGATAATTCAACAAAAGGGACTGAATTACGCAGGACATCTTTCACATACTCATTATAATTAGCGCTTGTCACAGGTAAGAGAAACTCACAGGCAACGGCGGGAAGACATGCGAATCATTCATACATCGGACTGGCATCTTGGACAATATTTCTTTACCAAAAGCCGCGCAGCAGAGCACAGGCACTTTTTGCAGTGGCTTATTGAAAAAATAATTCAATATCAGGTTGATGCATTAATTATTGCCGGAGATGTTTTTGATACAGGCTCCCCTCCCAGTTATGCACGTGAGCTTTACAACAAATTCATTGTGGCGCTACAGCCCACAGGCTGCCAACTTGTCATTCTTGGGGGAAACCATGATTCTGTCGCTACACTCAATGAGTCAAAAGCCCTGCTTTCTTACCTGAATACAACCGTGATTGCCAATGCGGAGACCAAAGAACCAGAGAAACAAATAAAAGTGCTGAATAATAAAGATGGTAATGCAGGAGCGATTCTCTGTGCTATTCCTTATCTTCGCCCGCGGGACGTCATGATCAGCCGGGCGGGACAATCTGGCACCCAAAAACAACAAGCATTACAAAATGCCATTACGGAACACTATCACCAGCTTTATCACCACGCCTGTGCGTTACGGGAACAACTCGGCCAGCCATTACCAATTATTGCCACCGGGCACCTCACTACCGTCGGGGCCTCCACCACAGACTCCGTCCGCGATATTTACATTGGCACATTGGATGCGTTCCCTGCCCAAGAATTTCCACCTGCTGACTATATTGCACTGGGGCATATTCATCGTCCACAAGTTATCGGAAAATCTGAGCACATCCGCTACAGCGGTTCGCCTATTCCACTGAGTTTTGATGAAGTTGGTCAGGAAAAAAGCATCTGCTTAGTTGACTTTAAGGCAGATAAGCTTGATAGCATCACGCTTTTACCCGTTCCAGACTATCAACCAATGCAGTTGATTCGTGGCAATTTGAAACAGATAGAGGAACAATTACAAGTTTTCAGGGAGCATCAAGGTGAACGCCCGGTCTGGCTGGATATTGAAGTTGCGACTCAAGATTACCTGCCCGATATCCAGAAGCGCATCCAAACTCTGAGTGAAGGTCTGCCCGTTGAGATCATTCTGCTGCGCCGCAGCAAAAATACCCGCCAATTGTCACTATCTGAACAAAATAAAGAAACCCTCAGCGAACTGAGTGTCAATGAGGTGTTCGAACGACGTTTGGCTTTGGAAGGATTAGAAGATTCGTCTAAAAAACAACGCCTGACTACCTTATTTAAGCAAACGCTGGATGATATTTCTCAGCAATCACATGAAGAGCCTCTCCCATGAAAATCCTTAGCTTACGGTTGAAAAATATCAATTCCCTGCAAGGTGAATGGAAGATTGACTTTACGGCAGAGCCTTTTGCCAGCAATGGATTATTTGCCATTACCGGTTCAACAGGTGCAGGTAAAACGTCTTTGTTGGATGCCATTTGCCTCGCTCTATATCATGAAACCCCAAGGCTCAAGACGATTTCCAGTTCACAAAACGAGCTAATGACCCGCCATACTGCTGAATGCCTCGCGGAAGTTGAATTCGAAGTTAAAGGCGTCGCATATCGGGCGTTTTGGAGCCAACGCCGCGCTCGTAACCAAGCAGATGGCAAGCTCCAACAGCCAAAAGGAGAACTGGCCCTCAAAAAAGACGGGAAAATTCTGGCTGATAAAATTCCAGAGAAAAAAGAAAAAATTGCCGAAATAACCGGATTGGATTTTGGTCGCTTTACCAAATCCATGCTCTTATCACAGGGTGATTTTGCTGCATTCTTAAATGCGCAGGATAAAGATCGGGCAGACTTACTGGAAGAGCTAACAGGCACAGAAATTTACGGTATTCTGTCTCAGGAAATTTATCGACGCCATAAAGATGCACAATCTGAACTGAATATTCAGAATACCAAAGCCTCCTCTATTGAATTACTCACACCAGAGCAGCAACAAGCGTACCAAAATCAGCAACAACAACTTATTGCAGAAGAAACCGAACTCAGTCAGCAAATTAAGGCATTACAAAAAACCGAGCAGTGGCTTATCAGAAAAGATGAACTACAGCAATCTCTGGCAAAGAACACATCACTTCTGCAACAAACTGAGCAAACCATTCAAGAAGCACAACCTCAGTTACAACAACTGGCTACCAGCGAGCCGGCTGAAAAAATCCGTCCATTATGGGATGCACAAAACCGTGTTTTTCATGAAAAACAGCGGCTCACTGAACAACGTATAAAAATAGAAAATGAACGCCAACAACAATTGGCGCTGCTGCAACCTGCTGAACAACAGCTTATACAGTTAGAAAAAAACCGGGAAGAGCACCAACAACATCAAAATCAGCAGGAAAAGCTCATCTCAGAACAAATTATGCCGCTCGATCATAAAATTGATATTCAATCAAAAGATCTGCTGACATTTGAGAAAGAAATAACGGTACAAGATCGTGAATACTCTGATATTCAATCCCAATACCAAACCACTCAAGATCAGACAGAGACACTGAATAAAGAGCAAAAAGGGCTGGAATCCTATTACGATCAACATCCTCATTACCTCAATTTAGACAGCAAACTATCTGAATGGAAACAGCTAATTACCCGCCAACAAGAGCGGCAAACGAAAATAAACCAACTCACACAAAACACGCAACAAATTACCACAGAAATCACTCACACAACTGAGCATTTGAATGCGCTGAATGCAGAATTAGCGAAACAAAAAGAACAGAGCCAGACATTACACAGTCATCTTGTTAATGCTGAAAATCAGCTCACTGCTTTACAGAAAACACATCCTTTAGCGCAGTTACATAAATATTTAGCAAATTATCAGAAACAACTGGCATCACAGAATCAACTGGAGATCTTACTGCCTCAGATCCAGCAACAACAAACTACGATCACTGCCGATCAAACCCAACTGGCACAACTTCAAGAATCGCTAAAACTCTTACCGGATCAGATCGCAACCCTCAATCAACAATTAGCAGAAAAGCAGCAACACTATGACGATCTTGATAATCGCATTCGTTTAGAACAACGGATCGTGAGCCTGGAAAAAGAACGTTCACAATTAAAAGAAGGTGAATCCTGCCCGCTTTGTGGTTCAACTCACCACCCTTTAATCAATGAATACCAAAATATTGCCCTGCCACAATCAGAAGAGCGATTAAAAACCCTGCGCCAGCAGGTTGAACAATTACAAGAAAACCGCACTGCCCTACAACAAAGGCAACAAATTCAACAGCAACATTGCGAACAATTGCAGAACAACATTGTACAATTCAACGTCAAATTGGCCGAATTGCTAGAACAATGGCAACACCATTGCCAACAATTACAGGCAATAGATTTACCGATAGATACAGAATCGGTTAATGATTTTATCAGCCAGAGACAATCTGCTTATTACCAGCATCAAGCCCAACAGGAAGCACTTTTACAAGCAGAAAAAAACCATCAGGCAGCCGAAAAAGCCCTCACAGCCAATCGTGAGCAGTACCAAGAGTGTGAAAAAAATATTGAGCTGGAAAAATTCAAACAGGATTCAGCCCAAAGACAATTAGACGAAAAAACGGCTGAAATTCGACAGATAGAAACAGATTACGCGGCAACAGAGCAACAATTAAAGACCGAATTACAATCGACACCTTTTACCTTGCCTTCCCATCAAGAAACAGAGAGTTGGCTACAGCAGCGTCAACAAGAATTAAAGAACTACCATGAATCCCGTGAAAGATGGCAACAACTACAGAAAGAACAAGCCGCCTTACAAAGCAAACTGAGTGAATTAGAAAAACAAAAAAATAAGCTAACCGCACATCTTCATGCTTTAAATCAGCAGCAACAACAACAAAAGCAGTTATTGGAACAAACGCGTCAGGAACGCCATCATTTATTTGGCGAACAATCTGTTACTAACGTTCGTCAGGGCTTACAACAAAAAGCCTATGAACTGGAAGCGGCTTATAAACAGGCCACTACCCATCTGCAAGAATTGCAAAACAAAATGAATCAATTGACCGGTGCAGCCAGTGAAATTGAAAGAAGCTGCATCACCACCGAAGCAGCCTGCAAACTTGCTGCCAGCCACTTCCAAACCGGATTGGAGCAGCAAGGTTTTCCCGATCAAGCCTCTTTTGAACACGCCTTATTGGAACCGGAACAGCGGGAAAAATTACAACAATTACAAGAAAAACTGGAACAACAACAATTACAAGCCAAAACACGGCATCACGAATCAGAAGTGGCATTGCAGCGACATGCAGAAGCACAACCGCAACTGCTTGAGCAATATGAAGCCCTGCAATTATCGATCATGTTGACCGACGTTACAGATAAGTTGAAACATAACAACCAACAACAAGGTGAAGTCAGGACCCTGCTAAATAGCGATGCAGCTCGCCGCCAGCAACAACAGGCACTACTGTCTCAAATTGCACTCTTACAACAAAACTATGATGACTGGAGCTATCTCAACAATCTCATTGGTTCCGCAGATGGTGCCAAATTCCGCCGTTTTGCTCAGGGATTAACATTGGATCATCTTGTCTATCTGGCAAATATCCGACTGGAAAAACTACATGGTCGTTACTACTTACAGCGCAAAAATGATGGTGGATTGGAATTACAGGTTGTTGATACCTGGCAAGCGGATGCCATTCGGGATACCAAAACCCTCTCCGGTGGAGAAAGTTTCCTTGTCAGCTTAGCCCTTGCGCTCGCCTTGTCTGATCTGGTGAGTAATAAAACACAGATAGAATCCCTGTTCCTTGATGAAGGTTTTGGTACGCTTGATGCTGAAACCCTCGATATCGCACTGGATGCGCTGGATCACCTCAATGCGTCAGGAAAAACTATCGGGGTAATCAGCCACGTAGAAGCATTAAAAGAACGAATTCCTGTTCAGATTAAAGTGGAAAAAAAGAATGGCTTAGGTTTCAGCCAATTAGCACCAGAATTTCGGGTTTAAATAAAACAAGATAATGTTATATCAATCAGTTACCGAAATAGAAGAAAATGGTGGAACCAGTGGTTGGTTTCTTGAATACACAAAACTTGGCAATCATCTAAGCAATCTAGGGCTCTCATGGGCCAAAAGAAACAGCTTTAATAAGTAGTGATAGGTCTCGTGCACTCTCTGTCATGAGTACGTCATGATCTTCAATGACGGAGAGTATTATGTGAATTCAAACCTCCACATCTTTCTTGAAATGTAGAGGCAATTTAGAAGCGTGCGGATTTGATCCTGATAGAAAATGATACAGTTACTGCCGCAAGCTGTATCGGGATATTTTTTTTCTTATTCGTTTAAATATTCTTTTAAAGGGCGTGAGATACATATTTTTTAAGCCTGAAAAGTTTTCATACTTTTCCCCACTGACTCCAAATGATAGTTCCACTGTTTTTGGAGGCATTACCTGACAGTCAAAAAACTTATCCCAGAACGAAAAGATGAACCCAAAATTCTTATCATGATGCTGTGAATCACTGCTATGATGTACCTGATGATATGCTGGACTTACAAAAATATTCCGAATAATCAGGGGGTATCTCAGATAGACTCTAGAATGTTGAAGATTAAGGCCTAACATAAGGAGAAGAAACATGAAGACATTTTGTCCGGCAAATACCACGTAAGCATGATTTTGATCAAAAAAATACCCAACGACCCCAGAATAAATACCAGTAATAAAACTTGCCAGTAAGATAAATGTCGACTGGTTGACCGGATGCGAACGGTAAGCAGTTAGTGGAGTTAAGTCTTCAGCAATATGATGGATTTTATGAAACTCCCATAAAATATGAATTTTATGGGATAAATAATGTTCAAAAAAAACTGCAAAATCAAAAGCAATCAGCGAACCCAGAGTAAGTAACAAACTAATAGCCGCACTAGCTACTCTATGTCCCGTCGGTATTCCTAGAATAGAAAAGAGTTCTATGACCTCTTGCCTGAAAAATAATGATATTCCCAAGATTAGTGAGTAAACAAACCCAAGAACTACTTTATCAAAAAAATATAGCTTAAGGTCATCTATCGATGATCTTGACTTAAAATTATGGATACGTATAACTTGGCCACTAACTTGAATAACATTCCAAGTTTTTAGGTGTACAGAAAACCAAATGACAGCAATTACAAATGAAATAAATAAATAGCCTATGAATAATCCATGATTAGGAGAAAAAAAGATGGTCAGCCTGTAGTAGAAAGGAATAATTATATCCTGATAGATGAAAATGAATATTGAATGGATATTAGTCATATTGTTCTCACCAGTTTTTTTGAGTATATCTATGTGATACGGAACAATTCTTGCCTCATTTTTTCCATTAATAACAGCGTATTCAGCGCGTTACGTTGATGAATGTATAATTTTTCAGTATCGACATGCCGTGTATAGCGGTGAAAATTCTGAAGCATACTTTTATGTTGTAACCCAGAGAATGTGAATGGTATCTCCTCAAAATCTATCAACGGCTTGAGTCCCCAAGAATGTCGGCAACTCATTGAAGGGAGCATTTTCCCATATACAAAAGAGCCACAATATGGCATCACAAAATCCTGCATGGAAATCTCCCCTTTTTCACCTGAAATAACACACTGCTGACGTGCTACCGTCCCGCGATAGGTTGAAGCCAGAGAAAAAGTTATACCTTCTTCAGAACAACCTATCGCATTGAATTCAACTATAGTTTTGCGATAATTCTCTCGAAGGAATCCGCTTAAATATTTAATACGAGAAGAGCCGATCACAGAAGATAAAAGTCTCATGGGATACCACCCCAAATCTCCCAACGCACCATCAGGTTCAAGATCGGGATTAAATTTAATTTGACCGTTATCCGAATCAGGCCAGAAGAAACTAGCATCAATGCGGGAAGGAAGCCCCACATTAGTTTCAATGAGTGAGTGGAGCTGTTCATACCATTCATTATGGATAAAATGAGCAGCATCAAGCCAGACTAAACCTAGCTCTTGCGCTTTATTACAAAACTTGCTGAAAAAATGCATATCATGCAACGGTTTTTCGATTAGAACATGTTTTTTATGGATCAAACATTGAGCAATAAATTTATGTTTTACTGAAGTTGGTGTTGCTATATAAACTGCCTCTAATTTCACATCACGGAAAAAAGCATCCAAATCGCTAAAAGCATTCTGTTGCTCAATATTATATTTTTGACAAAATAAGCGTGCTGAACTTTCTGTACGGGAAAGAACAGAATAAATGTTTATATCTGTTTCTTTGCACACAGCAGCGATAACATTGGCCATTAGCCCAGTACCTATAATTCCCAAATTAAGCATAATAACACCAATAATCAAGATGACTCCTCACGTTAACGTTAAAAGTCATACCCTTAGGAATGATGATTTCACTGCTAGGAGAGGCGACAAATTCGAAATTATCATAAGAAAAAATCGCTTCTCCTTCGTCAATAATAAAATGTTCTGCTTCCTCAGCCAGCCAACGATACTCACCCTTAGCCATAAAACCCAATGTGACACGAACACCGTTGGAAATGAAATTTCTTAGTATTACTCGCCCATCGAAAAAAACAAATGAATTATCATAAAATAATGGTTCAGACATAGAGGCTCCTTAATTCAGAAATATAGTCATCATCTATCGTAAGATGTTCTTTGAAGGGACTAGTAATAACTTCAGGAATAGGTTCAAATCCTAAATGCACTCTCTTATCAAAACGAAGAAATGGATCTCTGGTATAGCAAAGTATCAACTGTAGTCGGTTATTGTATGGACACGCTTCTCTCCAATGTTCAAAACGCTTGCCATCAAGAATCAGAATATCACCCACATCCATATTCATTTCTTTGCCATCCACAAATAGAGGCCATTCACATTCTGCCTGCTTATGGATACCAATAGAAATAATATAATCGACAGAGTTTCTATCCTTATGACGTGGAAGCTGGTAACCTTTCTTGTAATTCCATAAAAAAGAATAGCTAGGATAAACTTTTTCTTTTACTGTTTGTGAGATGACGTCAGTATAATGGCTCAACATCGCTTCAAAATAAGGCAATGCGTAATACATATGCGCATCAGTTGCGTCTTTGTTTCCTTTCAACTGCCCAATATTTTCGGAAACAGCCAGATAACGATAAATAATATCTAATTCTCTTTCACTAATTGCATTTTGTATAATACAAACACCTTCAAGCATTTAATTATTCTCCAATATTTTGTTGATAAAATTATCGTGTCGTTTTTTGGTTCTCTTATCAATTTCATCGGCAGGGATCTTACTAATACCAGATAACCAATCGATGCTGTCTTTGTTGACATGGATGATGTGCTTAAAGGTTGACAAATGTTCGTAAATCATTTCTTTTTTCGATGGCGATTGATCAATAAGACTTCTGAAATAGTTAATTCCCATCTGAACATGGCGGGCTTCATCTTGCATGGCACCTTTATAGATCTGACCAATCAGGCTTTGCTCACCAAAAGCATGAATAAAAATGTTAAACTGTTCCAATGCTCCATTTTCTAAAAAAACATGGCTCAAAAAAGTTTCATCAAAAGTTTTAAGCTGAGTAAAATGATAAAGATAGAGTTCACGTGTTTTTGAGAGGTCTTTGATGGCACCATTAGCCAAAATAGCGTACTTGGCAAACAGTTCAGAATGTCTAGCTTCATCATTGACCGCCTGAGCAAGCCCCATCTTTAATGCAAAATCGTTCGTCTGCAGCATTAATTCAGCAGCATTTTCCATTCCCAGTAGTTCAACATGCGCAGATAGGCTAGCCACTGTTACAGCAGCTTCATGCAAATTATCCGACAAGAGATCATTAGCTGCGAGCTCCCAGTCAAGATTACAATCCCAAGTTTGTTTGGTTTTCCCTTTTAAATATAAATCATAGTGCTTATCAGCAAGGAAGTTGATTTCACTTAATTTATTCTGATTTTTCATAGAGTTTATTTCCTTTGTGCATTTTGTCTTTGAATAAGATAAAGTAAACAAACGTCATCCCCAGAATGAAACTCGTTATTTTGAATGTAAAATTAATGGAAAAATTATTGGCGATAAATCCCCCCACAATTGGCATAAGGATTGCAAAAATAGACGATAACATCTGAATATTTCCTGTTGTTTTTCCCATATGTTGGTACCCTACTATGTTTCTCACACCATAACGAATTGAGAAAAATGTAAGTCCAGATGATATGCCCACCAGCAGGATATCGATATAGAATATATATATAGATGTCGTCTCTGGATTCAGATAACCAAAACAAGTAAATGCGGTTGTATTGATAAATACGGAAATTAATAAAATAAATTTTGCTCTTAGATCATTGACTAGAACAGCAGCAAGTTTGGTACCTAAAAATCCCCCAATGCCCAGTAGCGATATAATATACCCTACACTATTTTCGCTCTGGCCTAAGTGACGAAAGAAAATACTAAGCATATCGTTACTAAGGAAGAAAGCCAGATTTGCTAACGTATAAGCCACAACAAGGTTAAAAAGGTCTGTGTTATTTTTAACAATCTGATAAAAGGAATACTCTGCGCTTACCGCACTGCCTTTAGTGTCAGTGTAGAGATAATCTTCTTTATCATCAGATAGTGTCGATAATAATGCTACTAGATTAAGTAGCATAGAAATAGCAATCACACCCCATGTTCCAACAGTATGGTAGATAAAGATAATTACCAACGGGATGACAACCCTACTGAAATTAATCATATAGCCATAAATTTCATAGAATTTTTTGGACTCATCATCATTGATATTAAGTTTAGTGTTAGAAATATAGATTCCACATCGTGATGTCGTTTTAATAATAGCGACAAAATATAAAGTAACCATCGTACTAGAAAGACAAATAAGGGGCATGACAATAATATTGATAATGAATAAAAATGCCCGCCATTTCAGAATACTTACCTTATCAAAAATACGTCCAAACAAATAACTTGAAAGCAAAAAAGGAAAGGCAAAGCATGCACCCAATATGCCGATTTCGTATGGTTTTGACTGCAATATATAAACTGCAATGATACTTAATATGGCATAATCGAGATATGTATCCAGTTCATTGGCACCCACTCCAACGTATTTTATCATGTAGTTCCCCCATCCATTGTAAAGTAGAACAGGCATAAAATTTTCTTTATACCTGTCCAGTTTATTGGTTAACTAAATGCCTAAAGGTTGATAATCCATGACTTTCTCCTTTGTAATATAAGTAATGGTTGTATTTTATTTTTCTCTTGCAAGACAATAAAAACATATATTACCCACCCGAAAATGTAAATAAAATGATTCATAATTGTTTACATTTTGTTAAAAAATCTCATCTATTTGCTTAGGAGAAGTAACTATATCCAATTAGCTTGAAGATGCAGGTTTCAGTACTTAAAAATTGTCCTTGAATCGGCAAGTGAATTCATTCGATTACAATAATTGAAAGATAAAGGGATAAGTAGGATCTGGTAGCTGCTCCCTGCTCTATCAAGGGGTTCTCGCAAAATCTGAGACTAAACACTTAGTAATTTATTAACAATGCATTGGCACGTTAAATGCTACCAAGATAGCCATTCCCAGACGAAAAATCCCTTTTGTTCGGTTTCTGCTCGGAGGGAGTAAGATCGTTACTGATTCAAGTCTCATTTGAAAAAATAATGCCCAAAGGCCATAACCGTATATTTCCCAGTGCTTTTCTTTTTCTTTAACCCACATTCGGCACTGTTGCTCATCAAATTTATCCTTTGCTAAAGGCATTTGGCGGAGAACAAGAGGATGAGTGTTTAAAGCAATAATATCATTTCTATTAACTTTACTCAGTCGATTGAATTTAATATTCATTCCATATTCCCAACGAATGTGTATTTTGTTATTGTCAGCAAAAAGTATACCTGCCAGATATGGCGTGTAAACGTTTTACTGTTTTTATTTAAAGATGAGATAAATTAATCACTGTATTTTTTTACTATGGAAAAATACCCACTCATTATTTTGAATGAAGTTTTCTGGAAATCTAAGGGCCTGCTTAAGCAGGCCCTTAATTTAATGTTTAATAACATAAAGATCTTTCGTTGCAATAAATCCCATAAGATTAGAGTAATATCCACCGATATAAGGTTTCACTAATACTGCTGTAACATAATAATAGACAGGAATGACAGGTGTATCTTCTGTCAGAAGATCAAGTGCTTATTGAAAATCCTCTAGCTTATTAGTTTCTCCGGCCTTATGTACCAATGCGTCAAAATTCTTATTTGAATAAAATGAAGTATTATTCGTTTGATTTGTTGTAAATATATTTAGAAAAGACATCGGGCTATCATAATCGCCAATCCATCCATTTCTGACGACATCAAACTTCCCCTGGTGTTCGTTATCCAACAAAACTTTCCATTCCTGAGTTTGTATATTAACAATAACACCAAGATTCTTTTTCCACATCGAAGTTGCAGCAATAGCTATTTTCTTGTGTATTTCTGATGAGTTATAAACCAAATTAAATTCAAGAGGACTATCCTTATTAAACCCTGCTTCATTCAATAATTTTTGGGCTTTTTTAACACGTTGGGCTTGTGTCCATGATTGATAATCAGGTTGTTTGAATTTAAAACCGCCGATTCCCGGTGGGAAAATAGTATAAGCAGGTATTTGACCTTGAGCAACAATCTTATAAGCAATAATCTCTCTATCCAAGGCAAGACTTAATGCCTGTCGGACTTTAATATCATTAAATAGTGATTTTTTATTGTTGAATTCATAATAATATGTACTAAGTATTGGTGAAACATGAACCTGTGAACTTATTTTTTTCTTTAATGATGAGAAAGATGCCAATGGAATTGTAAATGTGATATCTATTTCTCCAGCCAGATAACGGTTTAAATCTGAAACATCTGATGAAAGCGGGAGATAAGTGACTTTATTAATTACCGTATTTTTGTTATCCCAGTAATTAGGATTTCTCATCCCAATAATTTTTTCATTTACTTTCCACTCTGCTAATTTAAACGCCCCACTGGAAACGAAAAATTCCGGCTGAGTCCATTGTTCACCATATTTTTCAACTACTTTTTCACTAATTGGAACCGTAATAGGGAAAGCCAATATCTGTAAAAAATACCCAACAGGTTTCTCTAACGTTACCTCCAAGGTCGAACTATCCAGCGCTTTGACACCCAGTTCTTCCGGTTTTTTCTTTCCTGCCAAAATTTCTCTGGCATTCACAACAGAAGCATCAGCGAAATAGCTACCATAAGGAGAGAGCGTTTTAGGATCGGTTAAACGCCGCCAGCTAAACACCACATCATGAGCTGTAATTGGTGTTCCATCAGACCACTTAATGCCTTTTCGTAAGTGGAAAATCCACGTTTTATTATCTTTCGTTTCCCAGCTTTCAGCCAGCCCGGGTTTAATCTTACCTTCTTTATCTGTGCGTACTAATGTATCAAAAAAGTCATTGATAATATTTAGTGCTATATTACCTTCAACCTTATCAACATCCAATGAAGCTGGCTCTGAACCGTTATTGCGAATAATTTCTTGTTTTTCAGAAAGTTGAGTGTCAGGTAGAATAACTGCGGCATAGGATAATGCAATACTACCCAATATAATACTGATAGAATAAGAAAGTGTTTTAATAATTTCTTTTCTGATTTTATTTAACATATTATAATCCTCTATAGCTGTGTGAGAATTATTTATTATTTAACCTCCATTGTTATGTACATTCTCATTTATGTTCTAAGAACCATTAATCTATTAATAGATTACATCGTGAAATAAAAATTACTGATAGCCTATCTCAGTAAATGTTAATTGTTGCATGCAGTTTGAATATGGACTGCGCTCAGAAATCGGGGCGTGCATATAGTATAGTATATGGAAATTAGTAAGTGAAGATTTTGCGCATAGCCAGATTAAAAATGGCAAATAAAATAGCCTAATGGATAAGCTTGGATTCACATATTAAGTGAAACATCACTTTCTGATTTATGTGGATCCAGTGAAGCAGGTTCAGAAAAATTATTACGGACAATTTCCTGCTTGGCTGCCAACTTTGCTCCGGCAGGAACCATGGCTGCATGGGATAAGACAATGTATCCTAAAAGGATCATAATTGAGCAAGATATTTATGGTTTTATTTATTATTCCACTGTTATCAGAGCCTATGTAGACAGGCTCTGATTATTTATTTTTTAATTCTCAATAATATAAAGATCTTTTGTGAAATATTCTCCCCTTGTGTTAGCATGAAAGCCACCAACATAAGGCTTAACCATATTATGATTAACATAAAAATAAATAGGAATAGCCGGCAATTCTTTTGTTAATATATCAGATGCCTTCTGATAATAATTTTTATCATTAGTTTCAGACACTTTTTCTAATAACTGATCAAATTCATCATTTGTATATAGAGATGTATTTTTTACTTGCTTAGATGAAAATAACGATAAGAACGTCATCGGACTATCATAATCTGCAACCCATGCCCGCCGGATAACATCAAATTTCCCTTGGTGCATATTATCTAACATGACTTTCCATTCCTGATTCTGCAAAACAGCATTTACACCAAGATTTTTTTTCCACATTGAGCTAACCGCAATGGCAATTTTTTTATGCCCCTCCTGCGTGTTATAAAGAAGATTAAAAGTAAGTGGATTATTTTGATTAAACCCAGCATCATTCAATAATTCTTTAGCTTTGGTAATACGCTGCTCTTGAGTCCACGAAGCATAATCAGGTTGTTTAAAATTAAAGCCCCCTATATCTGGTGTAAGCATAGTATAAGCGGGTAACTGTCCCTGCCCCAAGATTTTATCAACAATAATATTCCGATCTACTGCCAAACTTAGTGCCTGCCTGACTCTGACATCATTAAATGGTGGTTTTTTATTATTAAATTCATAAAAATATACGGTTGCTTTAGGAGAGAGCTTTATCTCATCAGGCAAAGATTTCTTCAATGATGGAAAAGATTCTGCGGCAATAGTAAAAGTAATATCGATTTCTCCCGCCAGATAACGGTTTAAATCCGCTTTTTCTGAAGAAAGAGGAAGATAAGTTACTTTATTAATCACTGTATTTTTATCATCCCAATGTTGGGTATTTCTGACTCCGACTATTTTTTCATTAACAACCCACTCAGAGAGTTTATAGGGCCCACTTCCTATAAATACTTCCGGTCTGGTCCATTTATCGCCATGTTTTTTTACTGCTTTTTCGCTAATCGGAAACATAGCAGGATGGGTCAGCATCTGTAGGAAATCTCCGACGGGTTTATCCAGCCGCACTTCCAGCGTCTTGTCATCCAGCGCTTTTATCCCAAGCTCTTCTGTTTTTTTCTTACCTGTCAGAACCTCATTTGCATTCACTACAGAAGCATTTTCAAGATAGCTGCCATAAGGAGAAACAGTATCAGGATCGATTAAACGCCGCCAACTGAATACAACGTCATGAGCTGTAATAGGTGAACCATCTGACCATTTGATATCTTTTCTTAAATGAAAAACCCATTTTTTATTATCTTGGGTTTCCCAACTGGCTGCTAACCTTGGCTCAATTTTGCCCTGCTTATTAACCTGAATCAGGCCATCAAAAAAGTCACTGATAATATTGAATTCAACATTACTTGAAACTTTATGTGTATCCAATGAAGCTGGCTCTGCGCCATTATTGCGCACAATTTCCTGCTTAGCTGCCAGCTTTGTTCCTTCAGGAATTACCGCAGCATAAGATAATGCAATATTGTTCAACATAAGTGCCATAGCACAAGTAAGTAATTTTATTTTTTTATTGTTGATTATTTTTGACATACTTTAGTTCTCCATCATTGTATTTACTATTACTTATCCAACTCATGATTTAAGTAACTTATCAATCGCTATAATCAGAGCCTGTATTAACAGGCTCTAACTTAATGTTAGTGCTTAATAATATAGAGATCTTTTGTCGATATATAATCCGTTGGGCTAACGTAGAAACCGCCGACATACGGTTTTACCATACGGTTAATAACATAATAATAAATAGGAATTACAGGCATATCATTGTTGAAAATATCAATTGCTTTTTGATAATAAGCCGTATCGTTGGTTTCACCTGCTTTAATCACCAACTGGTCGAAATCACGATTATCATATAATGGTGTATTATGGCTGCTTCCTGTCAGAAAAATCCCTAAGAAAGACATTGGGCTATTGTAGTCTGCCGTCCAAGCATATCTGACAACATCAAACTTATTCTGGTGCATATTATCCAACATCACTTTCCATTCCTGATTTTGTAAGCTGGCTCGAACCCCCAGATTCTGCTTCCACATTGCCGTCACAGCAATGGCGAGTTTTTTATGGGATTCTCTTGTGTTATAAAGCAAATTAAATTTGAGCGGATTTTTCTCGTTAAAACCGGCTTCGTTCAAGAGCTCTTTGGCTTTTTTAATTCTCTGTTCCTGTGTCCAGGAAGCATATTCTGGTGGGGTTAATGTGATACCGCCAATATTGGGAGGAAGAATATCGTAAGCGGGAAGCTGCCCCATTCCGAATACTTTTCCAGCAATCACATCCCTATCTATGGCTAAACTTAATGCCTTCCTGACTCTGACATCATTAAATGGTGGTTTTTTAGTATTGAAGGCGTAATAGTAAGTACTGAGCATCGGATCAACATGAACTTGATCGCCCAATGTTTTCTTTAATGATGCAAAGGAGTCCAAAGGAATGGTAAGAGTAATATCAATTTCACCCGCAAGGTAACGGTTTAAGTCTGATTTTTCTGATGTAAGGGCAAGATAAGTGACTTTATTAATGACCGTGTTTTTATCATCCCAATAATTAGGGTTCCTGACACCGATAACACTTTCATTCACTTTCCATTCAGCGAGTTTGAATGCACCGCTACCCACAAAATTATCTGGATGCGTCCATTTATCACTCTGTTTTTTAACTACTTTCTCACTAATCGGAACTAAAATCGGATGGGTCAGCATCTGCAAGAAATACGCCACGGGTTTATCGAGTTTTACTTCCAATGTGAGATCATCCAGTGCCTTAACACCAAGCTCTTCTGCTTTTTTCTTGCCTGACAATATATCGTCTGCATTAATAACATGAGCAGTTCCAAGATAGCTGCCATAAGGAGAGCCCATTGTTGGATCAAGTAAACGTCGCCAGCTAAATACCACATCATGGGCGGTAATCGGTGAGCCGTCAGACCATTTCGCCCCTTTTCTTAAGTGGAAAAGCCATGTTTGGTTATCCTGCGTTTCCCAGCTTTCAGCCAGTCTGGGTTCTATCTTGCCTTTTCTATCGGTGTAGACCAAGCCATCAAAAAAATCATGAATAATGTTCAGTTCAACATTACTTTCTACTTTATGGACATCCAAAGAAGCAGGAAAAGATCCATTGTTACGTACAATTTCTTGTTTTTCAGCCAATTGTGTCCCCGGTGGAACGACTGCGGCATGGACGGGTGCAATGTTTGTTAAGAGTATTCCCATTGAGCAGGTCAGGATTTGGGTGAGCCTATTTTTAATCAGGCCCGCCATGATTTTTTTCATGTTTTGAATCTCCATTAATTACTGTTTTTATTATTACATTACGCTACCATATTTATTTTTTACGATTTAAATTAACATTTTTAATTAATGAGAGCCTGCTAAAACAGGCTCGTAATTACTGAGATAGTTTATTGCTTAATAATATAGAGGTCTTTTGTCGGTATATTTCCCATTGAATCAATATGAACACCACCAACATAAGGCTTAATTAATTTAACACGGACATAATAGTAAACCGGAATAGCAGGCATCTCTTTATTGAGGATATCAATCGCTTGTTGATAATCAGCAGTGTCGTTAGTTTCATCTGCTTTTAAAGCCCACTTATCGAATTCCTTATTTTGGTATCTCATATGATTATTGGTATTTTCTGATGTGAAAATATCCAAGAAGGTGGTTGGGCTATTATAATCAGCATTCCATGCGTATCTCGTCACTTCAAAGTTACCCTGAGCCATACTATCACTCTGTGTTTTACTTTCCTGATTTTGTAAAACCACCTCTACTCCAAGATGTTTTTTCCACTCCGAACTGGCAGCAATAGCAATTTTTTTATGGGCATCGGACGTGTTATATAACAGGGTAAACTTAAGCGGATTATTTTTATTAAAACCAGATTCATTCAGTAACGCTTTCGCCTTTTCAATGCGTTGTTCTTGTGTCCAGTAAGCATATTCAGGATGTTTTAAATAAATACCTCCGGCCCCCGGAGAGACCACATCATAAGCGGGTTTTTGACCATTGCCTAATACCTTGTCAGTAATAATGTTCCTGTCCAGCGCTAAAGCCAGCGCTTGCCTGACCCGAATATCATTAAATGGCGGTTTTTGTGTATTAAACAGATAGTAATAAACGCTCAGTATGGGCTTAACATGTAGCTGGTCACCAAACTTTGTCTTAACCATTGGCAAGAATTCCGATGGCCCACCGTTGGATATATCAAGTTCTCCTGTCATATAACGATTAAAGTCAGCTTTATAATCGGATAATGGCAAGTAAGTGACTTTATTAATGATGGTATTTTTATCATCCCAATAATAGGGGTTTCTGACGCCGACAATTTTCTCATTCACTACCCATTCAGACAGTTTAAAAGGCCCGTTGCTGACAAAAAATTGGGGTTGCGTCCATTTACTGCCATATTTTTTGATCACCTTTTCACTGACAGGAGACGTCGCAGGGTGTGCCAGCATTTGCAGAAAACCGGCTTTGGGTCTTTCCAGAGCAATTTCTATCGTTGAATCATCCAGTGCTTTAATTCCCAGTTCTTCAGGCTTTTTCTTACCAGACAGTACATCTTGTGCATTCAAAACTGTGGCTTGAATCAGGTAGCTACCGTAAGGGGAAATCGTGTCAGGCGTTACCAAACGCTGAAAAGAAAAAACCACATCATGGGCGGTAATGGGTGTACCATCAGACCACTTAGCCCCTTTTCTTAAATGGAAAATCCACGTTTTATTATCTTTGGTTTCCCAGCTTTCAGCTAAAGCCGGGATGATTTTCTCTTCTTTATCTGTATCAACCAAGCGTTCAAAAAAATCCCGCAAGATATCAAATTCACTACTGCTATCAGATTTATGCGGATCTAAAGAACCGGGCTCGGAAAAATTATTGCGGGTAATTTCTTGTTTATCTGCTAATTGAACATCGGAAGGAACAACAGCAGCATAAGAAAATGTGATACTTCCTAATATTAAGCTAACAGAACAGGTTAATAATCTGGTTATTTTATGTTTTATCATCATTACCAGCATTTTCTGCATATTAGTGATCTCCATAACTATTTTTATTATTAAACAATCATTACATATATTACTGTCACCTTATTATCATTACCGATATAAATATTACTGAAACCAGTAATAAGAAATTTTTCCTAAATTTATTCGAATGTATAAGTGCAACGTATAATAATTAACGTTGCACTTATGATCTGGATCAAACAACCGTTACAGTATCTTTGATCTATTCGTTTTATCTAGCGTGTTCTGCGTTATCTTTTAACGCCATCACACTATTTTCTACCGAGATCAATAATTCGATCTTGTTTCGGATAATGAATCGGGGATTTTTCTGTGAAGTATTTAACCACCGCATCCACATCTGGCACGTTATAGACGGGATCGGTACCTTCTTTAAATACGGAGAAGTTACTTCCTCCCGTCGCCAGATATTCATTGGCCGCTACACGGTATTTAGCTTTCAGATCAATCGGTTTTCCATTGATTTTGATCGAGCTGACAATAACGCGATCACCAACCGGTTTGGTGCTGTCCCAAGAATACTGGAGGGTATGTGATACTGCCAATACCTGTGGACGTGTGCGATCCCATTGCTGTTCCAGCAGGCGTTTGATCTGCTCACCAGTCAGTGTCTTGGTTACCATTATGTTGGAGAACGGCTGGACAGTATAAATCGCGTTATAAGTCATATCTCCCGCATCCATAGGCGCCCGAATACCGCCGCTGTTGACGAATGCAATCTGTGCTCCGCCATTTTCTTTAGCCGTAGTTGCATACAAATGAGCATCCGCGATCACTTTGCCCAGTGCAGATTCTCCACTTTGGCTGGTTTCTTTGGTCAGATTGTTTTCCAATTTACCAACAATTCGGTTCGCCAGTGGTGTGGCAATTTTTTCATAGGATGACAGCAACTCGGTGATTTTTGGATCTTTGGTATATTTGCGGTTATCAACCCAAATATTTTCAGCCCTGAAATCCACGACATCTTTCGTGGTTTTATCCAGTTTCAGATCCAACTGAGTAAGCAGTGCGCCATTGGATTCGGCTGAAGTGACAGATTTTCCATTGATCACACAGTTATAAGCCTGATGGGTATGCCCGCTGATCACGAAGTCCACTTCTTCATCCAGATGATTGACGATCTCCAATATCTTACCTGTCACGTCATTACAGGCATTGACATCAATGCGCCCACCTTTACGTTTCTGTGCAGCACCTTCGTGGATCAGGACACCTATTGCTTTCACTCCTTTTTTCTGCAATTCCGGCACTAAAGCGTTGATGGTTTTGACTTCGTTAGAAAAAGTCAGCCCTTCAGTGCCTTGAGGAGTCACAATGGCCGAGGTTCCTTCCAGTGTCAGGCCGATAAAGGCAACCGGAACACCATCAAACTCTTTAATGACATATTCAGGAAAGAGTGTTTTGCCCGTTTCATTAACGGTGACATTGGCAGACAGGTATTTAAAATCTGCGCCTTTAAAGGGTTTTGGTCCCTGACAGCCCGTCACCGGATGGCAACCGCCATTTTGCTTACGCAGTAATTCATCCTTACCTTTGTCGAATTCATGGTTACCGACAGACGTTGCCTCCAATCCGGCCAGAGAGAGGGCTTCAATACTCGGTTCATCATGGAACATGGAAGAAAGCAATGGGCTGGCGCCAATCATATCTCCGGCAGCAACGACGATATTGTTCGGGTTTTCTTGTTTCAGTTCTTTAATCAAGGTAGCCATATGTTCAATGCCACCCGGCTGATTGGGACCGGGGGCCTTCAATGCGCCGTGAAAGTCATTCAGGCCCAGAACCCGCACATCCACCACATTTGCCGGATCATAGGCTGGTTTGGTTGCACACCCTACCAACAAGGCGGTACCAATCACAATCGGAAGTAATCTGTATTTATAATTCATTATGTTATCTCTTAACGTTCAGGCTTTGGACAATCAATCACTTCAAAATTCTTGCTATAGCAGATATAGAATTCGTCACGAATAATCTGAATATGTTTACCTTTCAATACCGGATTATGTTCTTGCAGGAATTGAATCAGTTTTTCATTGGATGGCCGGCCTTCCGGCAATATCAGGCTGTTGAAAAGCGCTTGCTGTTTGCTGAAATAGTGTTTTGCGGTATCGAAGGCACAAACACCGTGTTTTTCCCATTCTGCTTGCAGCAAATCGATGCCGGGAGAGGTACACAGGTAAGGTTTAATGGTTTGATAATTCAATGCAGGCAAATCCCCTTTGCACAAACGAGGATGTTTTCGAATATCTGACCAATCGCGGCACTCTTCCATGGATTTGCCATCGCAGGTTTCGGCCCACAAGCCATGCAGTATCCAGCCAAATTTATTGTCAGAGAAGCATTGCAGTTCGAACTTTTCATATTCGCGCTGTGCTTTGGCTTTCTCATTCTCGTTTTGCAGGCGTTTTATGTCGTCCTTTTTATAATCACAAAATGAAGGCGAGTAGTTAATAGCCAGTTTAAAGTAGTCAGTTGAAGCCTTGTCGTTCTGCCCATAATGATCCGTTTTTAGATCATAGTCGTAATTGGCGGTGGGTTGCTCTGGCACAATGCAGGCTGTCCCTTCCACCAAATGGGCTTGTGCCCTCAGAGGTTCATGAGTTACGGACGAAGTGGCACATCCCGCTGTCATTACTGCCAAAACAAGAGGTAACGGTTTTAGAAAACGCATAGCAATCAATCCACTGTCAGATAAATCGTCCGCCTGCTCCCAATGGAGCAGGCATCAATATCAAGTTTTATTTTTTCTCTGTCAGAGAGATTTGATAGATCGCAAAACCGATATCATCGTTTTTCAAGTATTTCACAGGATATTGGGCGTGTTCTTTAATGAATTTCGCCGCTTTTTCTGATGGTGAAGTTTCAAAGCGTACATCCAGCGTTTTATCTGTTTTAATTGGCAGGAATGACCAATTGTTTTCAGCCTGTGTGGAAACTACGCCCTTCTCTTTAGTGATTCTGGAAATGTAAGAAGCCAAAATGGTGCGGTTTTCATCCGGTGAAGCAAACGCAATGTGATCTTCTCCGGTTCCTGCAAATTTACCGCCGTAACCACGGTAGTTATTGGTGGCAATCAGGAAAGTGGCTTTCGGATCAATCGGCTTACCCTGATAGGTCACGTTTTTGATGCGATTCGCGCCTTTATTGATAAGCTGGCAATCTGTGTCATATTTGGCTGGCTGGGTCAGGTCTATCTTATAGTTAACACCTGTAATCGTGTCGAAGTTATAAGTACGGAAGCCATCCCAGTTCAGCAATTCTTGCGGTTTGGTGGATGTCGGATCGATCTGGTTAAACATGCCCGCAGAGCATTCCAGCCATTCAACTACATCCGCGCCCGTTGCTTTAACGACAACCAGTGTATTCGGGTAGAGATACAGGTCAGCCGCGTTACGGAAAGTCAGATCACCTTTTTCCACTTCCACAAAGTCAGCCGGCGCATTTTTACGCCCACCCGCTTTGAAAGGTGCGGCTGCCGCCAGGACAGGAATTCCTTCCAGATTCGGATCACCCTGAATGAAGCGCTTAGTGTAATCCACCTGCGCATCGTTGACGATCTGAACGGTTGGATCGCTTTGGATCAGCGCCAGATAGCTGTACATGTTGGCAGAGGCTTTACCAATGAATTTCCCAACGAAGTCGCGGGTTCCCTGATGATCTTTTTCGATGATGGAGGCCAGTTTGCTATCGCGATCGACCAGGGCTTTTTTATGGGTTTTGTCATAAATAGGGCGAGCTTCCGCCTTGGCAGATTCGACTTTCCATTCACCACTGTCGTTATTGATCACCATGTCAACAACACCCAGATGATCGCCCCACTGCCCCGGCATCACGGCAGGGATGCCATTCACCGTTCCGTTGGCAACATCAACGCCCTTAACTTCCGCATATTCTTTACTTGGGAACACACCATGGGCATGACCAAACATGATGGCATTAATACCGGGGACTTCACTCAGATAGTAAACCGAGTTTTCTGCCATTGCCTTATAAGGTTCTTGGGAAAAACCAGAGTGTGGAATGGCAATGATCAGATCAGCGCCCTCTTTCTTCATTTGAGGAACAAATTTTTTCGCGGTTTCCGTAATGTCATTAACAATAACTTTACCGTCCAGATTTGCTTTGTCCCAAATGCTGATTTGTGGTGGAACAAAGCCGATATAACCCACTTTAATTGTGTGCTCTTTACCATCCCGGTCTTTTACAGGGGTATCAACGATAATATAAGGCGTAAAGTAGTTTTTGCCGGTTTTGGCATCCATGATATTTGCGTTGATATAAGGGAATTTGGCACCGGCAATAGCCTGTTTCAGGTAATCCAGTCCAAAGTTGAATTCATGGTTACCAAAGTTGCCTACGGTGTAACCCATGGTATTCATCAGTTGATGGGCAGGATGAACGTCTCCTTTTTTCAGTCCTTTTGCCGCCATGTAATCTGCAAGCGGGCTGCCTTGAATTAAGTCACCGTTATCAACCAAAATTGCGTTGGTAGCTTCAGACTTGGCGGCCTTGATTAAGTTCGCAGTACGAACCAAACCAAATTGCTCCGTAGACTTATCTTTAAAGTAATCGAAATCCATCAGGTTGCTGTGAATATCCGAGGTTTCCATCACTCGTAAATCGACTGTCGCCGCGTTCACATTGAATGCTACCAACATTGCTAATGTTGATATTTTCAACACACTCTTCATCATGCTATGCCCCTTTATAGAATGATACGGGAGAACCCAAATGCGCCCTCCCTGTGGAATTTTGCTTAAAAAGACAAACGTGCTCCTGTTCCCAGAATGGTTTGTTTTTTATTTTTGTAAGCCGGATTGTCGCTACGGACATCATCGTATGCCGTTTCAACAAACAGGATCAGGCTATTGTACTTAGAAACCGCAAAACGTTTATCTAAACCGACCGTGTAAGTCTGTTTTTTATAGTTGAATGTATTGGCATCCCCATCACGCAGATAATATCCCGCATACATGCCGCTTCCTATTTTATCCCAATGCCACTTGCCAGCCAGACCGTAGAGATTGGCTTTCCAGTCACCTTTGACCGATTTTTCCTGTAAGTTTCCACTGCCTTCTTTGTACACCAGCCCGGAGTTTTTGGAACGCGCCAAGCCGTAATCGAAACCAACGGAGAATTCACGGCCGGGGAAATAATATTCTACGCCCAAAGCCAGCAGGCTATCTTGTGGAGAAGCCAATCCTGCATCGCTGACACTCTCTCCTTTATTGTCCCCTTGCTCTACCGTGACAGGTTTTCTGCTTTCCCCTGTCGCCTGAGCATAACCAGCACTGGCTTCCAGACCAAAGTCTGATTTATAAAAACCGGCCACCGAGTAAGCACTACGAATATCACCGTGTTGGCGTTCGTTATCAGCGCCGGATTTGCCGCTGTAGGTTGCAGCGAGGTTGAAACCTTTATAACTGTTGGTTTGGAAGAAGAGGGTCTGAGGCAAACGGGTGAGGAAGTTATTTTTACCAACACCACCTTTGTTATAGCCCGTCGCGCTGCTCAATACATCGCCAAAATAGAATACGCCGGTGTTGCCATAACCGGGGCTGGATTTTTTCACCCAATCGATAGGAATATAAGTACGACCAACCCGCATTTCACCAATATCACGATGAGAAGCACCGATATAGCCAACACGGTTATACATCTCAAAGCTTGTTTTATTATTGTCGCTATTGGATTTTTGCGTATCAGAACCCCACTCCATTTTACCGAACACTTTAATTTCTCTGGTCAGTTCATGGCTGGCGTTGACACCGATACGGCTACCATCATCTTTGATTCGGATATCACGATCTTCACTGCTCACGGTCGTTTTCAAACGAAACTGCCCCGTCAAATCCACCTTGGTTCCTTTATCGTTGTACACCGTCGCCGCATTGGCGCTGCCAGACATCACCAATAATCCAATTAAAGTCGCCAATGGCTTCATGCTTCTCATAATAAGACACCCATAAAATATTAAATTTAATAATCTGACTTTCTTTCAAGTAAAATATTTCAGGCAAAAACCCACCCTATCGCAGACTAAGCTGCAATATATTCAAGGCAATAAATACCCGTCACGATCCTTTAGCCAAAAGAAAATCGCTTAAAAAAATGACTAGTTTTGAATATTATTGAAAGTTATCTCTATTACATCTTCCTGTTGAGAGTTTTTATCAACACCAATATGGAGTAAGTAATCAAAATTGATTTGTAACAATCGTTAGTTTTATTTTTAAGCAAAAAACACGCGGAGAATTAAATTTTAATCTCCTTGAATTCCTAAATTCAGTTTATTGCATATATTAATAGTAACCTAAAAAAACAATATTTTTCGTGAAGAAAACCACATTAACACAAATATATAGACAAAATATTACAATTTAATGTGATTTATATCACAAAATTTTGCCAATCATCATTGGCAATACAAATATTAACCATACTAACATTCAAAGACCTTGTTTATCATGCCATTAAAAAAACTCATTTAGCCTATTCTTTTCATCCCACTTTTTATTTAATAGATCGTCTTTTTTATCACCTAAAGAGTTAATAAATTTAAAGTCAGGTACGATATTTTATTCATCAATAAATAAATATATTTTAATTCTGAATAAAATATTCATCATAAATATAATGAATCTATTAATTTATTATTCCCATTATTACGCGTAACATGGAAAAAAAATTAACGTATCAGGTTACAGATTTAACTTAAGTAAAACTTTAATAAGCCTGACATCTTTGTACAAAGAGGATATACCCTATGGATTTCAAGTTGCGGTTTTTATTTGCTTCCATTCTCCGGTGCACGCAACTTGAAATCTATTGAGGATATCGTGTTCAGGTATTTTCAATCGATACCTGTTATTGCTGAGGCCACAACCAAGCAGCGCCGCGAACACCACTGGAATCACCATGCACGGCTTTTCTAATCGGTGTGGAACACTCTCCGCCGAACACCCACTCTTTGACCAAATCTGGCAAGGTTTGGTAGAGACGATCAATGTTACTCATTCCACCTCCCAGTACAATCACATCCGGATCAAGTAAGTTAATGACTTGTGCCAAGGCCCGTGCCAAGCGCCTTTCATAACGACGCATTGCCAATTCGGCCAGTTCATCCCCTTGTACCACAGCCTCGATAATTTCATGGCCAGTTTTATGTAACCCACTTAACAGAAGGTAATCCCTCATAAAACCCGTTCCCGATACAAAAGTTTCGGTACATCCCGGTTTGCCACAAAAACAATGAACGTCTGCCTGATACGCTCGATCTTCTTCATCCATCCACGGTAACGGATTATGTCCCCATTCTCCTGCCAGCCCATTCCCGCCCGCATGAACCCGACCATCAAACGCAATCCCTGAACCACAACCCGTCCCAATGATAACAGCGAATACCATTGGCATTCCCGCCCCTGCACCATCAGTGGCTTCTGATACCGCCAAACAGTTTGCATCGTTGGCAATACGTATTTCACGCCCCAACAAAGCAGCAATATCCTTATCCAAGATTTGGCCGTTCATCCAGACAGAATTGGCATTTTTAACTTTTCCGGTAAGAGGCGAAATAGCACCGGGTATTCCGATTCCCACTGTACCTTGCTGACCAGTTGCCTGTTCTGCATCGTTAATCAGCTCAACAATCGCTTTCAATGTTTTTTGATAGTCGTTACGAGGTGTATCCACCCGTTTACGAAATAGCTCTTCACCCTGATCACCTAATGCGATCACTTCAATCTTGGTTCCACCCAGATCAATACCTATGCGCATAGCTTACCTTTTCTATTTAGTGCCTATTCTGACAGGCACTGCGTGCAATAAGACTTTTTATTATATGAGAATAAGGAAGTTATTATACGAAACTAATGAAGTTCTAGGGCTTCGTCACATGATTCGTTATTATGCACCCTTATGTTTTAATATGACCTTTGTCATGATGCGCAACAATATGGGGTAACTGCATGTTATGGTTCAAAAATTTAATGATTTACCGTTTAAACCGAGAGATATCTCTTTCTGCGGATGAACTGGAAAAACAATTAAGCCCATTGGCATTCACCCCGTGTGGCAGTCAGGATATGATGAAAACTGGCTGGGTTTCCCCAATGGGTTCCCACAGTGAAGCATTGACCCATGCTTCTGGCAATCAAATCCTGATTTGCGCACGTAAGGAAGAGAAAATGCTGCCTTCCCCTGTCATTAAGCAGGAATTACAGGCAAAAATAACTCGCCTGGAAGGTGAACAGCACCGTAAGCTGAAAAAAACAGAAAAAGACTCCCTGAAAGATGAAGTCATCCACACTCTGTTGCCAAGAGCATTTAGCCGTTTCAACCAAACCTATATTTGGATCGATACCGTTAATAACCTGATCATCGTTGATGCCGCCAGTGCAAAACGTGCTGAAGATAATCTGGCACTATTGAGAAAAACACTCGGCTCATTGCCGGTCGTTCCCCTGACATTCACCGATCCTATTGAGCTGACCTTAACCAAATGGGTACGTTCAGGTAATCTGCCTACAGGTTATGCTCTGATGGATGAAGCTGAACTGAAAGCGATTTTAGAAGAAGGTGGGGTTATCCGCTGTAAGAAGCAAGAATTGGTTTCAGACGAAATCGCAACTCATATTGAATCCGGCAAGTATGTCACCAAACTGGCATTGGATTGGGAGGAACGCGTTCAATTCATGCTGTCAGATGATGGTTCTTTTAAGCGCATTAAATTCAGCGAAACCCTGCGTGAACAAAACGATGATATCGATCGTGAAGATGTTGCCCAACGATTTGATGCCGATTTTACCCTGATGGCGGGTGAATTAAGCGCACTGATCAAAAACACCATTGATGCGCTGGGCGGCGAAGCAGAAAAATAATAGAAACAGAAAAATAATAGAAACAGAAAGGTAATAGAAGTAGAAAGGTAAATAACTGGCGAACTGCCTGCAACGGTGATATCCATTGAGGCAGTTCGACGAGATAATATGTGTTATTTTTCAGCAACCTGTTTTATCAGTTCAGTATAGTTATCTCAATCAGAAGCGGTAAACCAAACCAACGCCAAAAATGTCATCGGTGGTGATCTGAGCTTTCTTACTAAAATCATTGTCTTTCAGCAAGTTAAATTGATATTCAGCATAGGTGCCCATATTTTTGTTGAAATTGTAGAAAGCACCTACTGAAACATACTTCACCAAATCTTCAGAACCTTTGGATGCCAGAACGCTCTTGTCAGCCAGGTCTTTGCCCAGATCTTTGCCTTTAGAATAAACAAAAGCAAGGGATGGACGCAGGCCAAAATCAAACTGATACTGAGCAGTCAGCTCAATGTTCTGCGTTTTATTGGCAAACATGGTATGCCCGTCCACAGAGCTGCCAAATCTGGTTAAGTTACGGGTTTCACCATACATGGCCGCCAGATAGACGTTATTTCTGTCATATTTAGCAGAAACGCCCCAGGCTTCAGCTTTATTCCCTTTAGCCAGTACCTTAGCGCCATCACTCCCCAGTTTTTGGGCCGAAGTACGGTTAGAGTTACCATATGCAGCACCAATACTGAGACCGTTATCAAAATCATAGGAGCTGGAAAGGCCAAAGCCGTCACCGTTTTGCCTTGAAATATCACTACGACTATTTTTAGTACCGCCATCATTTTTAGCTTGATACTGCAAAGCAAAATTCAGCCCACTCGCCAAACCAAAAAAGTCAGTATTACGGTATGTCAGTAACCCTGTCGAACGCCCCATCATGAAATTATCAGTTGCCGCCATGGAATCACCACCAAATACTGGCAATGCATCTGTCCATGCGTTGACATCATAAACAACCCCCATATTACGTCCATAATCCAGTGAGCCGTATTCGCCATATTTCAAACCCGCAAACGCGTAACGTGTTCTGGTATTTTTACCACTCTCGGTTTCTACGCCGTTGGCACCCATATTAAATTCCCAGCGCCCGAAACCAGTCAGTTTATCCGTAACTTGGGTTGAACCTTTAATGCCTATACGACCAACGGAGCTATCTCCAGATTCTGTATTTGATTTAGAGAATGTTCTCTGAACATCCGCCTTACCATATAAGTCAATTTTGTTACCATCCTTATTATAAATCTCAGCTGCATTTGCAGCGCCTGTGATGAGGAGTACCGGAAGTGCCATTGCTATTGCGTTGTGTCTTATCATTATCATGATCCTCATTGGTATTGTTATTTTTTCGCCACCGCCAAGAAATTCACATTCCAAGAAATCTTTTCTGGAATAAATGATCAGGTGTGAGCGGAATATTTTTTACATGAACCAGTTACTAAAATGTTAAATTTGTAACAAGCAATAGCGATACTAAGATTTAACACAACCTTTTGCTAACAAAAATTGACGAAAAGTGCCATCCTGTGATGAGAGTCACAACGCGAGCATAAACTCAATGATCTTATAGTATTAAATATAAAAATAAATCACTTAAAACAGTTAGTTAGAAATATTAGATGATGTAATAAAAAATATTCTTTTGCCTCAATTAAGGCTTTTTTTTAACTTGATGTGTATTTTTCCGTTCTAATTTGTATTTTTCACGATCGTTAATAATGGAATTAGTTATAATAACTAATTGATATTGTTGACAAGTATCCTTGAGTTCTGTATTTGGTGAAAGGTGGTTTAGTCCTTCCATTTAAAATAAAATCAGTAATTTCTGTTTGTTAATGGAATCACGCCAATGCGGTGCAAGTATTAACAACTCATAAGGTGCTAAAATGGCAGAAAATCATTCACGTCCACGGGGTCGCCCTACAATTCCAGAGCAGGAAATACGCCAAAAGATTTACGATGTCACATTTTTACTTATTGTTAATCAAGGCTATAACAAAACAACGATGGATGTTGTTGCCAAGAAAGCCGGCATCGCCAAGAAAACTCTCTATCGCTTTGTTAAGAATCGAGAAGATTTGCTTGAACAAGTTGTCATGCGCTGGACAGACAATTTTATTCCCGTTTTTGAGAAAGAAGCCAATAATCCTCAACAACTCATCAAGTTATTAAAAATATATTTAGCAGAAATGGCGGAGAGGTCATTATCGACAAACGCTGTAGGTTTATTCAAATTACTGCAAACCGATTTTCCTTATCGTGAAATATTGCTGGATAAATATCAGCAAAGCAGCATTGAAAGAGACCAAAATATTCTCGCTAGTTGGCTTAAGCACCAATATCAACGGGGATTATTGAAAAAACTGGATTACCACCTTACCAGTGAATTGATGATCTCAATGGTCATTGCGGAACCCCTCAGGAAAATGGCGCTAGGTCTTCTCCCCCCCCTGCCAGAAACAGATATTATGCCTCGTATCACCGCAGCAATTACATTACTCAATAATGGGTTTATAAAGAAATAATCATTATTTACCCATTATGTTACTTTCATTAAAATATAAACCGGCGCTGAAACAACAAATAAATCAGCGCCTTCTCTAAGATGAGAAAGACATCATGAAATTTTCCTTTCATCCATTATTATTAATCGCAGCATTAAATTATAGTTGTTCATCTATTGCGGCTTCTGCCAATCACCTTCCCCTTATGCCGTGGCCACAACAAATTTCAGTGCAACAGGGAACTCTTTATAATATTGACAGAAAATTGAATATCACTGTTGCAGGGGATGACATGCAGGATGCGGTATCCCGCTGGCGAAAACGAATTGAAGCCCAAACGGGCTGGGTATTACCTCCCCCCGATGCGGCCTTTTCTCCTGTTCAGACAATCAGAATCACTATTGCTAAAAAAATATCTCCGATCCCTCAACCTGACAGCGATGAAAGTTACCAGTTACTCATTGATTCCCACGGCATCACACTGAAAGCCGTAACCCGTTTTGGTGCACTGCGTGGCATGGAAACATTGCTGCAATTACTGCAAAATGATGCCAAAGGAACTTATCTGCCACTGGTGAATATCACGGATAAACCGCGATTTCCATGGCGTGGGGTCATGCTTGATTCCGCCCGTCATTTCCTGCCAATTGAATCAATCAAACGTCAGTTAGAGGGTATGGCTGCCGCCAAAATAAATGTATTTCACTGGCATTTAACCGATGATCAAGGCTGGCGTTTCGCTTCTGAGCATTATCCTAAACTGCAACAACTTGCCAGCGATGGGCTGTTTTACAGCAAGGCTCAAATGCAGGAAGTGGTTGTTTATGCGAGTAGTTTGGGCATCCGTGTTGTGCCTGAAATCGATTTCCCCGGCCATGCCTCAGCAATTGCCGTTGCCTACCCTGAATTGATCAGTGCGCGTGGAACTTATGAGATGCAGCGCGGATGGGGAGTTCACAAACCAACGCTGGATCCGAGCAATCCTAAAGTACATCAGTTTGCCGATACCTTAATCGGCGAAGTTGCTGCGATTTTCCCTGATCCCTATATCCATATTGGCGGTGATGAAGTGGATACCTCTCAATGGCAGGCTTCCGATAAAATACAGGCATTTATGCAGGAAAAAGGGTTGAAAGATCCCTATGCCCTGCATACATGGTTCAATCAGGAGCTGGAAAAGATCCTTGCAAAGCACGGACGAAAAATGGTGGGTTGGGATGAGATCTATCATCCTTCCTTGCCTCGTTCGGTCGTTATCCAATCATGGCAAGGGCAGGATTCTCTGGGCAAAACCGCCGCTGATGGTTATCAGGGGATTTTGTCCACAGGTTTTTATCTCGACCAGCCTCAAAGTACCGCCTACCACTATCGTAATGAGGTACTGCCGCAAGCACTCAATATTGATGATAACCTGAAAGCAAATGAAACAGCTCAAAGCTGGTCATTTACGATGCCACGTTTAAAAGGCAGTCCTGTCACTGGCAGTTTTACCTTAATTGAGGATGAGAAAGGCAAATGGCGCGGTTTTATTGATTTTGCCGGAAAATCACGTCGTGCCGTTAATAAGATTGTCTGGCAAGGAGATACAGTCAAATTTACTGTGGATAGCTGGATGGGAGAAACGACGCCCGTTGTGAATCTCAATCAGAAGCAGAAAACTGCGGACGGTTATATTTTATTAGGCAATGTGCGCTATCCGATCACCGGCGAAAAGCTCGCGACAATGCCTGTCGGCAAGCAACCTGTCGTACCTGCCAGTCAGCATCAGCAAAATATTTTAGGTGCTGAAGCAGCATTATGGTCAGAAAACGTCACGGCTGAAATGCTGGATATTAAGCTCTGGCCACGAACTTTTGCCATTGCTGAACGGCTCTGGTCTGCCAAAGATGTGACGAATGAAAAACACATGTACCAGCGTTTACAAGCAATGGACACATGGACAACCGTATCTGTCGGCTTACAACAGCAGGCCAATGCGCAGCGGTTAATGACGCGTCTGGCAAACAGTACGAATATTGAGCCATTGCAAATCCTGGCGGAAGCCGTGGAACCCGCCCAATATTACTCCCGCCATCATGCCAAGTTTCAGGCAGGTAATTACCATCAATACGAACCGCTTTATCGTTTTGCCGATGCACTGGAGCCAGAAAGCTATGTTGTCAGGGAAATGGATGCTTTGATTGATCGACTACTCAAAAATAAGCGGGATTGGCAAGCGGAACAGGCATTACGTGATCGTCTGATACGCTGGCGGGACAATCATGATTCCGTGATGAAGATCGTCAAAGCAAATTACATGATGCGTGACCTTATCCCCGTTGCTAATGATGTGGGTGAAATTGCTGAACTCGGCTTGTTGATGCTGGATCATCTGAAAGCCGGGAAAACATTTTCTCCACAACAATGGCAGGATGCGCAAAAGCTACTGTCACAAGGGGCACAAATGCGGGATGAAGTTGTTATTCGGGCGGTATATCCGCTGGAACGGATGCTTGATTATCTGAATAAATAAAACGATATATTAAGAGCCTATTTTTCAATAGGCTCTGGACAAATTACGATCAGATAAGAAAGTAACGATTATTTCAGCTTATTATATTGTTCTGCCAAATTTTTCAGGAAGTCCAGTTGACCATTTATCAGGTTCGTCAAATTCTTCTGATCAACTTTATTGCCAGACAAACTGTGTAATTGGGTCGCAAATTCGTTCCACGCTTGCTCCAGTTTAACTGCTTCTGAAAGAAGAACGGTACGTTCTGCGTCGATTTGTACCACATCTTTTAAGCCGGAAATCCGCTGTTCTGTTTCCTGTAATGTCGTTTTCAGTACGTCAGTTTCTTTCATTACCTGATCGATTTGATCAGTGAGTTTCATTCTGGCATCTGCCAATTCTGAGTATTTCAACCCTTCAGAAATTTTGCCCAGTATTTTTCTGGCAATCTCAACACCTTGTTTAATCGCCTGTTTAATGGCTTCTTTTTTAGGTTGGGTAAAGTCTAAACCATCAATATCACTGGCGCTGGGAATAAAATCTTTAAACATATCTGCGATATTATTCGCACGAATAACATCCTGACTTTCGATGATTTTAGCCCGATCTTCATCCAGTTTTTTTCTTTTTTCTGCTTTACTCTCGATCTCACTCTGTAATTCTGCTTTTTTGGATTCCGCTTGCGCTACAAGATCTCCCAAGCGCTCTGCAATCACCATATTGCTAATATCATTAATTTTTCCGGTCAATTGACTGGTTTTGCCACTGAAATTGATAATCACATTATCGATATCTTTTGATAATTTCTCGATCAATTGATTACGTTCTTCCAGTAAGGCATTGCGATCATCGTCACTCAAATCAGGGGTTGCCAAAGCCTCATCAATTTGGCTAATTGTTTGGAAAGTCTCTCCCTCGGCAAACTGACTGAGTATTGGCGTTAATTGTGCTAGGGAATCACGAATCGATTCATTGAGATCACGGCTATAGAGCCTGACACGCTCAACTTTTTCACCAATAATTTCAATACCAGATGTTTGTCGTCCTGCCAAAAGCCAAATTGTATTTGCCGCTTGATTCAGAGCCGTGATATTAACTTCTGGATACAGGGTTTCTTTTTGTGAGGTATTCTTTTCAGACATTTTAATGTTCCTTTTTATTTTATAAATTCTTTATTCAAGAAGAAATCAGCTATAGAGTTTTCTATATTCTTCCAACGCCTGATCGAAAGTTTGAACCAATTGCGCAGAAGAACCTCGAACCTCTTTCCAAGGGCTAATAACTTGCTTAAACGTCGTCACAAAAGAAGTGAGCTTCAACGCATCATTAATTTCGGCAAATTTATCTTTTGAAGTCGTAATTTGCGTTAGCATGGTGCTCCACATGAAATCCAAATGTCTCAGGGCCACTTCCGCATCCACCATACGAATACCAATATCACTAAATTTGAGGGATAAATCCTGAATTGCAGTCTGCAATGCACTTTTACCTTCAACTTGCTCTTGCAAACCTTTAACTTCCTCAATCAATTCATTTTTACGTTTACGTGCTTTTTCTGCTTTGTCACCAAAAATACCGCCAGTAATCGCCCAACCAATAATGCCGCCTGCCATTCCAGAAAATGCCAGACCGACGTATTTATCGTAGTCTTTTTTGAGTTGTTCAATTTCACTGTTTTTACTGTCGATTTTATCTTGCAGCGCTTTAATGGTGGTAGAAAGGTTATATCTATCCATCAGATATTTTTTGTTATTGACCTGTGACTGTAACCCTTCCGCTTGATTACCATTTGATAATTCCCCACCAATCAAGGTTATTTTAAAATCGGTTACCGAATTTTTAACTCGCTGGGTATTTTCCTGCTGTTTCTCAATATCCTTCTTCATACTTTCAAGGATATTCCCTAATTCAACAGCGATTTCTTTATCATCATTGGTATAAGTGATTTCAGCGAGTTGCTTATCAGTTAAATCACCCAATTTTGTCTTTACACGTTCAATAATCGGCATCTGATCAATAATACTGATGATATCCCCGCCCGTTTCAGTAATTTGTCTGCCAGCATTTTCCAAATCGATACTTTGCTGTTGAATATTGCTTTCTACACCACTCCAGCTCAGCGTGTGGTCGTGAATGCCTTTAAACAAAGTCGTCATATCTGCAGGTTTTAAACCATCAATATCACTATCGTTGTAACCAATATATTGCTTAACGCCTTCCAAAGTATAAGGAAGCGCCAAGCCCTGTTTAACATATAATTTAATACTAATGAGATCTTCTTTAGTAAAGATACCACCCGGACGAGTTGCTCCCTCTATCTGGCTGGTCAATATTTTTAAGGTAACTGCGGGAACCTCTGATACAGGAATTTTATTTTCCGCCAATTCGTTATTTAATAACATTTCGTTCTCCATTACTGTTGCTGGTTTAATTTAAAGTTAATTAAACTTCGCATTTACCCATCTGAAAACATTTTTATTTTAGTATCTTTTCAATATGTGTAATTAAGTTACCCTTAATGTTAAAGGACGATATTTTCATCTAATAATATATTTTTTATCTATTGTTTTGTTTTATTGATTTTCATTATTTAAGCATATCAATAAAACTAAAATTCAATTTACTTAATTTTTAGTAAGTCTAAATTTACAGTTATTTTACCCATTATCAATATTTATTATTAATATATTACATAATGTGCTTTTTATCTTTTACACTACCCTGTTCAGAATATATT
>NZ_LFCV01000028.1 GCF_001037465.1 Xenorhabdus khoisanae | reverse complement strand
GTTTATTGTGTTGCCGATGGTCTGGCTGGGTGCGTTAGCGTGGGCAGGGGTACGCATGGGTGATGTGGCCGGCATGATGAGTCAGGGCGTGGGGCAGGTCAGGCAATCTGCTGGCATGTTCGGGCAAATGGTGATGCAGAAAGTGTTGTCCAAAGGAAAGTAGTCAAATTAAGTACTTAAGAATTAAGGCATAGGATTCTGTCCCCTAATTTGAATTTGATATTTTCCTTTATTTAATCTATTGATTATTTTTTCGATTATTAAAATAAGTAATATTGTCGTGTTAATGTTTTAATCCATGCTCTTCTAAGTTTAGGTCTTATATTCATCTTAGCAATGCAGCGTTCATGATATATATCACAAAAAAGTAAATTATTTAATGACATCCTTGCCAATATGCCTTATATATAAAGTGTTATACTTTCATGTTTATATCGGATCCTTTTTAGGGTAATAGGCGATATATAATCAATATAGAGGCCTCAAGGGTTGCAACCGTTGAGGCTTCGCTACTATTGTAATGGAAATAAATAGTGCGTCAAAACAGTTAGTCAAAAATTTCATTTGGTCAGATGTCTTATTTCAATAATCCGATAAAATTTCAGGTCATGTCCATACATTCTGCGTATTGTATGGAATATGTGTTTTCATCATTTTTAATGTATCACAATGAGAAAAATCGATTTGGCTGATTTAACTTAACTGTTAAGGTTAGTTTTTTCGTTATTGAATCAATAATGAAAATAGTTAAATTAGAACACCTTTAATGTGCTGCGAAATGGATTAAAAGAAGTGATGAGTGATACCAATGAAAAGGGTAAGGGCAGGAAGAATAAAAAACACACTGACTACTTTATTCCTTATAAAACGACATATGATTTACGCTTAAGTAAAAGGGAACCTAATTTAATCAACATACTGAGACAGGTTCAAGGCTATGAATATGGCTTTTTTACCGTGTTAGGTGTCCGCCCTTTGTCTCAACGGAATGGCGGAAAAAATAATTCGATTTATGTCGTCAGATGCCGGTGTGGTAAATATGCTGTCAGGACATTAAAAGCCATTAAAAACCCGAACAATATGAATGATATGTGTGTGCATTGCCAGCATCTATTTAGTCAAAGGCGGAAAGCAATCTTTCACACGACAGGAAACGATGTGGATTTGTCAGAATTAACCGGAATTAAATATAAAATGCCTTTAGAAATTAAAGAATAAGAAAATAGCGCCGCACTTCGGAATTGAATTCTCGGAGGACACCTGATGCTATACGTGAGAGTAGTCCAGCCCAGGCTAATTATCAGGTAGAACAGAGTAAGAAACACCCTGGCTATGGGGAAAACTAAATAGCAGTGCCCTGTGTGTTGAGAGAGCAAAATCATCAGGCAATGTCACAGTGTGGTGATTTGGGATTGAAAAATTCAGTCAGGAAAAGTGAGGAATGGGATGGATCGTACTATCAGATAACCGCCTCATATCAGTACGCTATCAGACCGCCTGAAACCGTCAACAAAAATCCTTTTATGCTCCGGTGGCGTGAATGTTCTATGTGAGAAATCGTCTTTAATTTCCCGTTAATCATTTCGATAATAAAACGCTTTGATAGCATTCTCTTATCCCACTCAGTAGGCGAGTAGGCGTGCACAAGTGCCCGATTCCCACATATCACCACTTCAGTACACAACTAGCCTTCATCTTTTAGGTGAAAATATCGTTTTATGAACTGGGTGAGTGGGTCGCAACTCACCCAGTTTGATATTCTCTTTACTGACGGATAAGCCGTCCCGTCAGAGGGGCACTTTCATAATTACTTCTGAAAGGGTTAATATCCAGCCCGCCACGTCTTGTATAACGGGCAAATACGGTTAATTTCTCTGGTCGGCAATAATGCATAATATCATTATAAATTCGCTCTACACATTGTTCATGAAACTCGTTATGTGTTCTGAATGAGATGAGATAGCGCAGCAGTTTTTCATGATTAATTTTTGCGCCCTCATAGCGAATAACAACGCTGCCCCAGTCAGGTTGGTTTGTGACCAGACAATTTGATTTTAAGAGATTTGAATGCACTGTTTCAGAGACAGTATCCGTTTCCGTCGAAGCGGCATCTGCCAGTACCGTAGCATCGAAGTCATACCCGTCTATTTCGATATCCAGGTCATCCAGTGACTGACCTGAGAGTGGGTTGATTTCATAGCCGTATCCTTCAAGGTGAGGGTAGAGCTTCACTTCCACAGGCTGGCCGGCTGTCTGAGACAGATCTTTTTTCATGGCCCGGATCACATCATCAGCCGTTTCAAATTTAGTCTGGTTAAAACTGTTGAGATACAGCTTGAATGATTTAGATTCAATTAATCCCGGACTGGTTGCAGGAATGGTAAATTCACCGATTGCGACGACCGGTTTCCCTTTATTATTCAGCCAGGAAAGTTCCCACGCAGTCCAAAGATCAAAACCCTGAAATGGCAATGAATCAGAACTGATATTGATAATATCGCGCGCAAGTGAGCGTGGAAGTGTTTCAAGTAATTCTGGAGAATAATGTTGTATGTAATCGGTTTTTGTTCCGAGATGTGTTATTGATTTTTTAATATCCATGATGACTTCTCTTCTAGGAGGTTATATATTTTCTGAATAGTGCCCGGGTAGCATAGATAGGTCCAACACCGGCAATGGCATAGGTCATTTTGATAATAAACTGGGAAAAAATAATTGTTTTAATCGTGTCGGCATCAAGCGTGTTATAAAATGCCAGTGTACAAAAAATAACACTGTCCAGTGCGGCCGCTATCGTTGTGCTGGTTATGATGCGAATAAAAAGATAACGGGAGTTGGTCAGTTCCTTGATTTTACATAACAGCCATGAATTGACATTCTCAGAGACAATATAAGCCACTGAAGACGCGACAAGGACAGCCGTAATGCTATGGACAATCTCAGTATAGGCTTCTGCTAATCCCCACGCTTTAAGGCCCGGCAGCACTGCTGTGAACATCAGGCCGAGAACAAACAGAATATTGGTAATAAACGAAAAAAGAATCGCCTTTCTGGCCAGGCGAAGGCCGTAAAACTCATTGAGTATGTCAACAAGGATGAATGTGAGTGGGTAAAAAAAGACTGCCGCGGGTATCACCATATTCATATAGGGAATGCTTATTGGTTTTATCCCTGTCACTGTGCAAAAAATACAGATAATGGCCAGCGAAAGCGCAATCACCAGATAGGCGAACCAGGAACGTTCGTGCCGATCAGTGAGGTCATAGGCGGTTACCGTATCCTCACTGCCATAAATCCGACGATAGACCTCCCTGAGTTCATTTCTGTTGAGATCCTCTGAGACCTGACTACTTTCCAATTCCTTTAACGGTATGCTGATGCTTTTCCCCGTAGACAGGATCATGATATTCGCCCTGATCGCGTCGGAAGAGCGACTGAAACCCAGTAGTTTATATTTTTGATTACCTGACACAGCTAATGCTCCTTTGCTTACGAAATGCGTTCTTCAATGATGATTCCAATCAATTGCTCATTTATGGCGGGCACTTTTTTTGCGCAACCCGACATATCATGGAGATAAAATCCTTTTTCGGGTGCATATATTAGCGATGGCTGATTTTTTACAGGTGCGGCATAGCGCTTAATGATTAATGTATCACCGGGGAAAAAAATTTTATCAATTTCAGTTTCTACCGTCAGTCCAATCAGGTTTGCGCCTTCTTCGAAGGCCCAGATTACCGGATATCTCATGATCAGCTGACCAATACGGTTTTCCATACTGGCTAACACGTCTGACTGGGGAATAAGCGGAATAGCAGAAGGATTCTTGTTGCCTTCAGAGGAGAGGGTATTGTCTATGCGGTCCAGTTCTTCGATGTTGCAATGTTCTATGACATCGCACTTGACACCGAAAAAATCGGCAATCCTTGTGATAGTTGAATGTTGAACTTTATTTATTTGCCCATCAAGAATTTTATAGAGTGTTGTTCTTGTAACACCTGAGCGCATAGCCAGTGAGGACTTATTCTCACCATTTTTTCTCATCATGTACTCAATGTTACTAATAATATTAGATTTTCTTTTTATTCCTGATGTTTTCATGTCGGAAAATAATAATGTTGTTAGATTTTTTCTTCAGACATTACATGATTAACTTGTTACTTTCCATAATATTTTTCGATACGCCGCTTTATAAGAACAGTGAGTGGTAAATTTTTTTTACATAAAAAACATGACAGTATGCAAAGAATGTACAATTTCATGCTCTTTTTGATTATTTTTATGTTGACCTTATTGAATGAGGCGTGCTTAATTACTCGCAGTAGTATCTAACTGACTAAATATATTAATTATTATATAAATAAAATAATTACACTATAAAATTATTAGCGAAGCCACACCAGGGCGCGAACACACTATTTTAACTGCTTTTTAAAGGTGACTATTTTAAAAAAAACAACGTTAATGGTGTTTGTATCGGGTTAAATTTAACCAAAAACACAATCCTTTAAACTCCTATAGTCAACCGAAGAGTTAAAGAACAATATTGACATTTTAAGTGAGAATATTAATCAAAGTATGATTAGGCACTGAAGCCACACCGGGTTATTATTTCAATAAAGGCATTTATATCGGGTTACCATTTCTCTGGGTTTTATATTTTATCGCATTAAATTTGTGTTATTGAAGAGATGAGAAGAGCAGATCATAAACATGCTTTAACTTTAGAATAATCTACTTGTTTTTTATTTTTCACCGATGAAGTAAGTGAGCTATCTTATGTACACTGGGGAAACTTCATTTCTGGTAGGATAATTTTGTCAGGGAAGTATATAAGTGTAATGAGCAGTTATACAATAGCAGAGAGTAACTTTTCAGTACCGAACGTTGGGAAATACCAACTTAGCAAATGTTAAATTGGTATCTGTGGTGATTTGAATATCTAAATGTGGATTTAGATAAATAGGTGGTACGGAGCGGTTACCTTTTGAGTGTCTAATTTCAAGTGTGAGTAACACCCATAAAGATAATCTATTCATAATGTAAAGAACGCAATATGACTATCACACCAGTTTAATTTTGAGATTATTGTCACGATTATTAGAATTATTTTTCTTGTGATTGAGTAAAGTACTTCTTTAAGGGAATCTCTAACTGTCTATTGGATTTGTAGTGGAGAAATGGTTCTGGGTATCTCACCAGCCTATTAAGGGTATGAGCAAAGGAAAAATTATTTTCATCAAGAAAATAATAGTACGTCCTTTCTCACCTTCTCATCGAACAAAAATTTGACCTCGTTCAACCCAACCGATAAGGTATTGAACTGTTATCAATGGTCCATTGCCTGTAAGGATCAGCGTTGAGCGGCGAAGTAAAAACTCCCGTAGCCTGAAAGGGAGTGCATACCATGCGGTACATCTGCGCACTTTTGGAAGCAGATATCATCAGACCCATAACCCACGATCTGACGATGAAAGTTTCCCGGTGTTATTCACCACCGGCTACCTACATAACAGAGCAGAACATTTCCTGCCTCACGTTAATTGATACCGTTTTAACCAGTACAACATTCACCCACGTTTTGCATTTATCACGATAAACGTCCCGAAAACGGCGCGGCGTTACTTGCGTTAAAGCGCAGCGATTACCAAGTGACGTCGCCGGGCGCCAACGTCCAGAGCGCATTCGGTCTGCCTTTACGACCCATTTGATCCACGAATTACTCAAAGTCACCCGTTATTTCAAGCATTTTCTGATCCTGAACCATTTTATTCGTTTGTTTTTTAACCCCATGCCTTGCAACAGGCTGATGCAGTAAAAAGGAGAAATCACACCACGTCATGATTAATGAGGCGTTCATCCTGACTAAAATCAGGCACTGAACGGGGAGTACTCCACCGCCGTGCTCAGCACGTAGCGAACTCCTGCAAAAACTCAACGCAATTTTCCCCTGCTACACATTATCTGACGCACCACGGAACGATGAACCTGAACCGACACGCAGGGATTTGTTTAAAAAACGAATAAAACAGAGAGAAAGTGACAAGAGGAGCGTAGATGGCGCAGAAATCGGCACGTTCAAAAATTGAGTTGTTCAGAAAAGAATTTATCACCCATGCCCGAAAAGGACGCGGAAGTTTTGCGACGGTAGCGGATCGAGAACGGATTGCCCGGCAGTTTCTTAACTTTCTCAAGGATAAAGGCATTAAGCTCCGGCAGATGGACAGCCTCAAAGCAAAATACATTGAGCGCTATATTGCCGAGCGTAAGGCCAACAAGATCAGCCACCGAACCCTGCAAAATGAGATGTCAGCACTGCGGACGATTTTAAGGCAGGCGGGCAAGCATAAACTGGCCGCACCAGATAACTCCCGTCTGAGTAACCGGGCACTGGGTATTGTCGAGACGAGTCGCACAGGCACTAAAACAGCATTAATGCCTGCGGAATTTCAGGCGGTTTTCCAGCAGGTTGAGCAAAAAGACCGGAGCGTGGCGGCGGTCATGCAACTGGCGTATGTATTGGGGTTACGTACCAAAGAAGCGGTGGAAGCCTATAAATCCTTAGCCACCTGGAAAAAAGCGCTGGAAAACGGGCATACCTCTGTGCGGGTGGTCTTCGGCACCAAAGGCGGGCGGCCCAGACAGACGCTGATACTGGATCGGGAAGCCTTACAACACGCTATTGCCTACGCCGAATGCGAGCAGGCGGGGCGTAGCGGCAAACTGATTGATAAACCGACGGTTATTCAGGCCATAGATCGTTACCGGTATATTGTCAGAAGGGCAGGTCTGAACGGCAAGAAAGCCCCACACAGTATGCGCTATCATTTTGCCCAGCAATCTGGTGAACATTACAAAGCCCAGGGTTTCAGCGAGCAGGAAGCACAGGCACTGGTATCGATGGATTTAGGACATGGCGATGAGCGAGGATGCTATATCAGGCAGGTGTATTACCGGAATATTGAGGGTGAATAAGCTGTATTGGATCATACATGGTCTGCTGCTTTGGTCATTGGAATACGAGCAAACCAACCTTGACACTTAGCCTATTATTCACATGTTAGCCCTAACCCGTTTCTGCCCCATTGTGTGTTGGTGTCACTGGCTGAATTATATCGGTAACCTATTTCCAGACCACTCCAAATAGAAGGCTTTAAATTTACGTCAATATGACATGTAAAAGAGAATCAAAATAGTCATGATTTTTATTAGCTGCGACTTGACCTGACGCTATCCTACGGTTGAGCACGATTAAATTTGACGGTCGGCTATGAGCGAGGAGTGAACATATTGAGTCAGCAAGCGGCAATGATTGTCGGATCACAATTAACTCATTACTAACATTGCAGTGTGTTAATCAACGGGGAGCCGGACATAAGTTTTTAACTGTAAGAATCTGCAAAGATTTTTTTCATGTATGGATATATAATGATAGGCTCCTAAAAAATGGAGAGTGCCTATGAATATACCAACACCTTGGAATTTGATTGGCAGGATATTAAAGTGGGCTTGGAATCAAATTACTAGTTTTTGGTTGCTCAAAACTTACAAACAATCCCATGAATACGAAGCAAAACGACTACGCCTAGGCTCATACTGGGAAAAACTCGGCGAGCATCTTGAATATTCATTAAGACTGGCTAATCCAGCCGACCATGAGTCGATTAAATCAAAAGTGGCTTTTCGCTCAAAAAAAGGAACACTTAAGAGCGCAACGCTATTTTTTGAAGCAGCAGGTAATGGTATTCGTTATCAGCAGAAAATTGAGCTAATAAACTTAGATGAAAATGCCATTATTGTTACGTTAGATCAAACTCCTAAGCAGGATATGATGAAATCATCGAAACCTGGCCTATTTTTCACTATAAAAGAGATACGTTTTGTTCAGTGCGTAGTAACTCTACATGGTAACCACCAATGCCCACCTTTCGATTCGCTGACATCCTACCTTTCGCATAATTGGCTGCTAAACGATAAATGGGAGCGTCGTTGGGGAGTTTTATGGAACTGTAACGCTATAGAGTATGCCAAAATTGAAATTTCAGGATATTGGAGATGGAGGCTTGGTGAGTATCGTTATTTTTCATTATTTCACTCTAGGTCGGAACGAATTTCAATACAGGCTCTGTTCCGTAAGTCACTTTGCAGAGTTTTGATTCATCCCTATATGTTAACTTTACAGTTCTGGTTAGCTATCCATTCCGGACGTTACAGGCTGGGGGATGGAAAATTAATTCATAAAAGATATCGAAAATAACAACGTGCTTGATCTGCTTCCGGTTGATTAACACATAGTCATTTTCTGGCACCACAGGGGCCTCCGAAGTGGCAGAATTAGGGCAACTATGAGCGAGATATAGCTATTCACACCCTAAGAATGACAGAGTTAGGTGATTCAGGGTAGCCAATCTGTTCTTAATGCGACAGAACCGTGTTTATTCATGGTTATTCTAAAAGTAGTGTAAATGTAGTGGCATTATTTAATTTCATACAGTTTCATGAAGTAATCATCGACATGTATATCAGTAGCCCGGTCGTGGGTCTCAATTGTTGTTTAATACCCTTTTTTTGTCTGCAGCTGATGAGTTACGGTCGGTGTATGAAGTCGCCAGTCCAGCGGTAAACAAGTCTCGAAGTAAACTGGCGAACGCCAGCGAAGTTCTGCGAAACAACATCGTTATTAGTAATGTAGTAACTGAGTGAGTTTGTGAAGTTGTAAACCTTCGCGCTGCAAAATACCTGTTTAAAGTCGTCGGTGATCGGTGGGAAAGGGAGTATGTATATGGTCACGATCAAACGCAATGAGAAGGCCGATGTGGAAAGAATGGCGCAGTTGCTATTGAAGCTGGTTATCGGACTTGAACAGTAGGATCATTAGTGAGGATACATATATGTCATTACCAACGAAACAAGACTTAATTGACTGGCTCCTTAATAATCCTGATGAAGTTCGTAACATCGTTAAGGGGAAATTGCAATATGAACCGGCACGAACCCGCGATACCTCCCTTTTTGTATTTAATGATGGAATGTATTTCGATGGTCAACTGTATCGCCTGTGTGTAAATCTCCATCACACTGGAGTATTAGGCCGTGTCTGGCTCAACGGTATGGAGAATGTCAGTGTAAATCAACATGAAAACCCCGCTGCTGATATCATTGGTAATCACCTGCGGGAACTGAGCAACGATGTGTTTAACACAGATTTCCCAGTTGAAGACGAAAATCCTTCCGAACTGGCGGTAGCCGCAGAAGTGGAAATTGTTGACTCAGTGGCGTGCTCAGCCGCGAGCAACACCAAAAAACAGTTCTACCTAGAGGAGCAGGAGCTGAGCGACGATCCTCAGTGGCAAGTGGTAGTCGTAGCCTTGGAAATTGATGCACCTGAGGTGGACTCAGCCGCGAGCAACACCACAAAACAGTTTCAGCCCTTCCGTCCTCAGCCGCTCCGTGGAGCCAGACTTAGCACTCTGGCGACCGAGCGCGCAGGGGCTACCAGCACCAGACCAAGCCGCATTGCGCATGCGTTCGGGGTTCGCCCCGGTCATCTTGTGATTGTTGGTTCAGGGATCAAAAGTTTGGCGCAACTGACGATGGAGGCCGTGGGCCATATTAAAGCAGCTGATGAAGTGTTTTATGCTGTAGCGGATCCCTTGACTGAAGCTTTTATCGAGAAGAACGCCAAAAAAGCCCATGATATGTATATCCTTTACGATGATGGCAAACCGCGCCTCCAGACGTATGTCCAGATGGCAGAGGTCATGTTGCGTGCCTTGCGCCAGGGGAAATATGTGGTAGGGGTTTTTTATGGTCATCCTGGTGTTTTTGTTAACCCTTCGCACCGGGCCATTGCGATAGCTAAAGAGGAAGGATTCCGTGCAGAAATGCTCGCTGGGATTTCCGCCGAAGATAATCTCTTTGCCGATATTGGCATCGATCCCTCACTTCATGGTTGTCAGACCCTTGAAGCAACCGACTTGCTGCTACGTAAACGCATCTTGCTTACCGATTCGCATGTTGTGATTTTTCAGGTTGGTGCCGTTGGCAATCTAGGTTTCAATTTTAGTGGTTTTAAAAATCAACACTTTCAGGTGCTGATTGACCGTCTGATAAAAGAATATGGGCCGCAACACGACGTTTATCTGTATGTCGCACCAAGCATAGCAATAGCGAAGCCTCTGGTTGAAAAATATAAAATCGCCGATTTTCTTAAACCCGAGGTTGTAAAACAGGTAACGGGGATCTCAACGTTCTATTTGCCACCAAAAACTATCCGTGAGTCTGATCCTGCCGTCGGTAAACTTTTGGGTTTGAAAGTTCTCGGTAATGTGGGGTATGCCGGTCCCTACACCCCGGGCAAACCTTACAGCGAACGCGAGCTTGCTGCTGTTTCAGGACTGGACGGACATACCATTCCGGAGAATTATAAACGCACGCGAACAACATCCAGTATGTTCGACGCGCTAGCACAGCTTTCACTATATCCCGAAATGAAAGAAGAATGGCTGCGTAATCCACAGGATTTCTTACAACGATTCGAGGGACTCTCTGCAAAAGAACATGCCGCGATTATCTCGTCTCAGCCTGGTCGGATACGTGCAGTCATGAAAAAAACGCCTCAGCAAGTCGCGATGGAAGGTAATAATGAAGATGCGATTCAGGAACATGTCGCAGAATCTAACCCCGGTGGGGATCCGGTAGAACCATTAGAGGTACCGGCCCAAACAGCAGAAGCAGCAGAATTAGTCATAGGGGATCCTCTGTTGCATAAATAACGTGAAATCAACAAAAGTTATGCTGATTTTTTAGATAGCCAACAGATAAAAGGGTTCTGCCGAGGGCAAGCCAATGGCCTTGAACCGTACGATTTCTCTTTTATGTCATGTATAAGTCTGGACACAATCTGTCAGTTTCATTGCTACAATGTGATTAAGTCTGGCAGATTGCCCCAAATCACTTCTGTCCAGAAGTGAGTTAGAGCAAGTTGCCTGATTTTGTTACACCATAAAATTGGAACGGGTAGATTGCATTCTAATCAATTCAAATAATGCCATCGCGCTTCTGATATTATTTTTTGTCTCGGAAAATGAATTACGCATTGACCTTATGATTTCCGTTCATTAGCGTGGTAAGACTTATCGATGATCCGGTCGCTTGTAAGGATCACCTTCGGGCAGCGACACCAACACTCCCGTAGCCTGCAAGGGAGTACACACTGTGTGGTACATCTGCCCACCTTTGGAAGCAGATATCATCGTTGTTGATGATGAAGGTTATTTAATCCACTCTGGCCAATACGCCAGCCACCCAACGGGGAATACGTTTCCCGTCGGGTAATGTGTTCTCCGTTGTTTTCAGGGAGTCCACAATGCCACAAAACGAAACCAGGACAACGGTGCATTCTGTACCGGTGTCTGAATTGTCCCCTTTTGAGGATGTTTTTCCGCAAACCAGTCCACTGGAATTGATGCTGCTGGAACACACGGTCATTAAAGCGGCGGTCACGCTTTGTGAGGATTACCGGTGTGATACATGGCAGTGCCGGAAAGTGTCGGACAATATTGCCTATGCCGTGCCGACACGCGCTGACACGTATGTGGTCAAAACCGAGACCACTGACTTTAACGGCGAGGTGTCAGCGGATACGTTCGGGCTGATGGTCACCCTGAGCGTACTGGGCTATCTGACGGCACTGATAAAGCAGGATGAAATCGCTGAACGGTTGTGTGATTTGCGGGAATACGCGCTGCAACATCCCCAGGCCCAGTGTATTCGGGAGGCTTTAGGTTTAGCGGGGTCATGACGATAATTTAATCCACCCTGGCATTACGCCAGCTACCCGGACGGGGAACATGCTTCCCGTCGGGCAGGGTGTTCTCCGTCTTTTTTTATTGACAGGAGAACATGATGCAAAAAAGTGAACTTATCATGCTGGACAGTCCCGCGCTGTCTGCGGCATTTTCCGGTAAAAAACCGCTGGAGCGGTTGTTTCTGGGGTTTCTGATTGCCAATACCGCCGCGCAGTTATGTGGTGAGTACCGGTATGAATGCTGGGACAGGCGGGATGCCTCTGAACCGCTGACCTATATGGTGCCGACATCTGCCGCCACGTATTCTGTTTATCTGCCGGACAGTGCGTTAACCGTCACGCTGTCTGCCGATGCGTTCGGGCTGGCGGTGACGACAGCGGTGTTTGCCCGTATCGCGGTACTGGATGAATCCGATGAGGATGCGTACCGGTTCGGCGAACTGCGTGAATATGCGCGGCAACACCCAGAAACCGAACTGATACGTACAGTACTGGATTTAAGCACGCCGGATAAGGTGCTGAGTCCGTCATTAATCCGCAGTGTCAATAATAATAATCATAACTGACGTTATCAGCCCATGAGATGCTGTTAACCCTTTTCTTAAGCGCCTGACCAGGGAGCCGAAAACACCTTCCTGATATCGGGCGGGTGTTTTCTTTATTTGACATCCAATCAAGGAAATACCGATGAACCCCATTTTTTTACCGGTACCGGATGACACCGGTCCGGCATTACGTGAAGACATTTTTACCGTGCAGGTCACCGGCCTGATGCAGCACCCGCAAATGCCACAGTCTCTGCGGGAAGAAACCCTGACCGTGTGCGAAACGGCTTCGGTAACCGAAGCGGTGCAGCGCCTGAAGGTTATCCATCTGCTGGGCGACTGGCCAGTACCGGAAACGTTATCTCATCAAACGAAAGGCGTTTTTTTCCCGCTGACCGTCATGATTTATGACGCTCAGGATGAAAAAGTGCTCGGCGGCCGGTTTTATGACGAGATTGTCTGGGCACAGCCGGTGACGCTGGCATCAGAACGCCTGTCACTGGAAAAGCAACAGCAGCAGTTGTGTCAGTCAGCCGTACTTGAGCAGGGCTGGCAGAATGCCCCGGAAGCCCGTGTCCTGAGGCATGAAGCCGCGTTATTGTCGTTGCATGTGGTTTCACCCTGTTATCAACAGTGCCGTGAAGTGCAGGATATTCTCCGGCACGGAAGGACTGTCAGCGTTTAACACATGAGGTATCACCATGGCACCTTTACGTTTAACCGTCTGGCAGGTGATTGCCGGCACGCTGCTGAAGCGGCATTTTGGCCTGAACCTGAATGATACGGCACTGTGTGAAGCCGACACGGTGGCTGAACTGATGGCCAATGGCGTCCCGCCATTTGAAGCCATCAACGCGTTGGTGGATAAATACGGTTTAACCCGGCTGAATGCGCAGGGTATCCCGCGCAGGTCACCGTATCTGGGTATTCATGATGAACTGAGGGTGATTTTCGACAGCGGTATTACCGGGACGCTGCTCAGTCAGGACAACGGGTCACAATTCAAGTAACCCATTTTTTTAATCACCCATCGGGGGAATTGTGCCCTGATGGCGCGGTTCCTCCGGTTTATTCTTATCCATCCAATGAGGAACCTGACCATGGCAGAATGGGTCACCAATCAACTGGAAATCACCGGCAAATCGGTGTGTATTGACGTGATGCAACAATGGGTCTGCGGTGAAGAAATTCCCCGTTACCGCCAGGCAGTGCTGCAAAGCCTGCGGTTATTTCTGGCAGGCTGTGCGGGGATACTGAAACCCACCAAACCGCAAACCTATGCGCCTTATCCGGAGCTGGTGCGCAGCACGGCGGCACCGACAGCGCAGAACCTGGCTTTTGAACAGTGGCTAAAGTTGTTGCAGGATAATGTGCCGTTAAGCAGCGACAACATGAAACGGATAGATAACCTGTACCGCCAGTCTTGTATCAGCCTGGTGCGCTGGGAAAGCGTACCGGAGCCGGCGCGTGACATTATCGCCCGTCTCCTGACCCGGCAATATACCGACTGGTTTGGGATGGTGGGCTGGTCTGAGACGCCTGATATCGGGGTATGCTGGGATAAGCTGAACACTTACCCAGAGTCTGCGCAGCCCTGCGATATGCTGATGATAATGCCGACCCGGCTGGCGACTGAGGTTAACGGTAACAGTGGGTTGTTGAAAGGCATCGCGACCCCGGCGCAGTTTTACGACGGGCAATACGGTATGGAATGGCCGTTGGGTCACCATGTCCGCTGGGAGCGCCGCAATGTCAGCAGCTTAACCGTGCGCTTTGACTCCCCGTGGTCACCACCTTCAGCAGAACTGATGGGCGAGCTGTCATCGGTGTTTGACTGTGAAATCCGCCACTGGTACAGCGAATCGTCAGGTCAGCTCAAAGGTTACGATTGCTATGACCAGGGCGAGCATGTGGACAGTGGTAACGGGCAGTCAGGACGGGAGAACCGGCCGGCGCTTTATCTGGTCAACGATGAAAAGCGGGATATGAACCTGCCCGTGCCGGCCATCGCCGTTGGGCAATAACGCGTTGTTTAACTCATTATTAATTTATTGTTTTATCTTTACTTCAACCGAAAGGGGAAACATTTTCCCTTTTCGGACGTGTTTTCCCTGTATTTTTTGCAAGGAAAACACGTTATGGCATTTCAACCCGATCATCAGAAAGAGTTTATTTCTCTGTTTAACCAGACGGCGCGTTACCACCGTCGTTATCAGGTCTTTCAGGATTTTTGTAATTGTGCGATGGCCGCCATTCACAATAAATACTGTTACAGCGAGGAGCTGGAGCAGTATTACCTGAAAACCATCAAAAAGTACGAACGGGAAGATGTTGACCGGATTGTGCAGCTGTTTTCCCATGTGGTGCTGGGGTTAGCCCAGGAGCCCTGCGATTTTCTGGGCAGTGTGTTTATGCAGCTGGGATTGGGGGATAAAGCCCTCAATCAGTTTTTTACCCCTTGGTGCGTGGCCAGAATGATGGCGGAGATACAGTTGCAGGATGTCTCCGCACGCTTGCAGGATCAACCCTTTGTGACACTGCACGAGCCGGCTTGTGGGGCGGGCAGTATGACACTGGCCGCCGCTGACGTCCTGAGAGAGCAGGGGCATGATCCGTTATGCAGCCTGTGGGTGTCAGCGATTGATATTGACCCGCTGGCTGCGGTGATGGCTTATGTCCAGCTGTCCCTGACCGGCATTCCGGCAGCGGTCACTATCGGCAATGCGCTGGCTGATGGCGGCAGCAAACGGACACGTTATACACCGGCGCATTATCTGGGTAACTGGGCGAGCCGTTTGCAGGCCTATCAACAGCCCCAGGCGGCATAAATTCCCTTTTCACTTTGGCGCCTTTCGGGGCGCTTTTCCTATTTTAAAATCACATTAATAGATTGATTTATAGTGAAAATTAAGCTGATTGAGTAAGCGCGTCAATGGATGAATCGAGTCAAATTAATTTTCATTTCCGCAAAAAGAGTTTTTCCTTGTTTCAGACTGGGATTCACCGACACTGAGCCCAATTTGAACCGAAAGAGGAAAAACCATGTTTCAGCGTTTTAAATCGCATTTTGCCCGCCAGTCTGCCACACCGCAAAAATCATCCGAACAACAACCGGAAGCCCTTCGTGACAGTCAGGGTTATTTCCGGCCGCAATCGGCGGATAAGTTACTGGCCACACCGCTGCGTCGTCAGTGTCTGATGCAATTATGGCAAAACAGTGCCTTGCCCGAAGGGCTGTATCAGCGTTTTTATCTCGCGCCGGTGAAGCAATTGCTGGGCAGTGTCCAGCAGGTGCCCGCTACACCGGAAGGCGACTGGTCAGGGGCAGGGGGATTTGCTGACCTGACGCTGCAATTTACCACCTGCGCCGTACGGCTGGCGAAAGGGCACCTGTTACCGCCGGGGGCGGCACCGGAAACACAGGCGGCACAGGGTGTTTTGTGGCAGTCGGTGGTGTTCTGGGCCGCGTTGTTTTATCACCTGCCCCTGTTGCGGCAACTGGAAGGGGAACTGGAGGACGGGCATGGCTGGCAGCCGGGATTATGGATGCCAGCGCGTCGCTTTCGTTTTCGCTTCCGGCCGTCTCAGCCCGATTTATCAGCACCGCTGGAAGCCATGATCGCCACCCGTTTCCTGCCGGAAGACGCGGTAAGCTGGTTATTTCTGGTGCCGGAGGCATGGAACTGCCTGGCTTTACGACTGGGGGGACATCCTTCCCCGGTGTTATTGATTAATGAACTGCTTCAGGAAGCCGCGACACAGGTGCAATCTCCTTCGCTGAAATCCTCAGTGCCTGCTGAATGCCCGGTGGCGGACACGGTATCAACACCAACAGATTCTGATTTTGTTGCTTCGATCTCCGCATCAGCCACCGGGCAATCTGTTTGTGATGATACACAGACGTTATTGTCATTATTTCAATCAAATGATGAAGTTTCAGAGCAAATTGATGTAAATGATAATCATATCGATTTGAAATTATCCAAACCCACCCGCAAAAAGCCAAAAAGTGTTGCTCCCGCAGGGAGTCAGTCATCATATTAACAATAAAATAATTTAATTAGTTATTTGTTTTTTGGTGATTAATTGGCTGCTGATGATATCGGCAGGCCGTCTTGATGATTTATTGATAACAGGAAAAAGATAATGCACGGAACAGAAGAAAAAATGGGCTGGGATGAGTTACTGGAGGAATATTTTTTCTCGCATATGTTACGCCCATCCTCTGAGTGGAGCTACAGCAAAGTGAAACGGGTGTTTACCCGGTTTATGGGGGAAATGGTACTACCGGAGCAGATCACGCACCGGGATGTGCTGCGCTGGCGGCGTCATTCGCTAATGGAGAAAAAACAGTCCGGTCATACCTGGAACAATAAGGTGTCTCACCTGCGGGCCATTTTTAATTTCGGCATGGAACGAAAACTCCTGCCACACACGGAAAATCCGTTTAACGATACGGCAGTGAAAAAAGAGAAGAAAAAGAAGAAAATTCTGAGCAAATCTCAGATCATCCGTCTCTATCTGCTGATGGGGCAGTATGAGGAAGAGGAGCGCGCGCAGGTGGCTCCCCGGGGAGGGCGCTGTGCCTTGTACCCGACAGGGTACTGGCTGACCGTTCTGGATACGTTCCGGTTAACGGGCATGCGCCAGAACCAGTTACTGCATCTTCGCTTGCGGGATATCAATCTGGAAGGCCATTATATTGAACTGCGTACCGAAGGCAGCAAAAACCACAGCGAGTGGCGGGTACCGATGATCCGGCAACTCCGGCCCCGGCTGGCACAACTGGTTGAACAGGCGAGAGCCTGTGGGGCGAAAGACGACGATCCGCTGTTTGACTTAACCCGCCTGGGCTTTCGTTATCACGGCAGGATGACCCGTTACCAGTACAATTACGATAAAGAAAAGCAACATATCCGTTCTTTTTTTAATCGGTTGTCCAAAGAGTGTGGCTTTGCTGTTTCCCCTCACCGTTTTCGTCATACGCTGGCCACGGAGCTGATGAAAGCGCCGGATCGTAATCTGCAACTGGTCAGAAGCCTGCTGGGGCACCGCAGTCTGGCGACGACAATGGAGTATATTGATATTGATATGGAAGTTGCGGGCAAAACACTGGAGAGTGAGCTGGCGTTATATCTGGATCTTTCTGTGTAAGGAGGACATCAGGCAAAAAGACCAAAAAGACAGGGCAGGCCGCAGGAGGGATTAAAGCGATGGGATAGGTGAACTGCCCTGCATCAACATTGATAGCGTCAAAAAAACGTTAATATCGATCCTGCATCCCGCGTGAAGTTTTCACCTCACTTGACATCAGAATCAATTACTGAAATCATTACCTTGAACGAAAAAAGAGTGCTTGCTGATGCAAACACTCTGTATTCTTTATTTACGGCTTTCTTAAACATTGAGTATGCAAATCAGAATATCCATTGTTTAACATTTTCTTAACGGCCATAAATTTTAACTTACTTGTTAAGTCTATGATAACTAAAACAAATGAGCCTTAAAATTTTGGTGCCCGGAGGCGGAATCGAACCACCGACACGGGGATTTTCAATCCCCTGCTCTACCGACTGAGCTATCCGGGCTAACGGGGCGCATTAAACCGTATTCAGATAAATCCGTCAAACACTTTCTGCATAATTTTATCTGTGTGCTTTTAATTTGCGCAAAAAGCTATAAATCCAAACAAGATGGAGAAACAATCGCTCCTCCACCTTTCATTACTTCTTTTCTATCAACTAATTGCCATCAACGATATTGCCATCAACTACCTGCGATAGCTTTTTTGTGCGTTGTTTACTTTCACCAAATAACGACGTGATTCAGCGGATGGATGTTTATTGGTCAGAGTTTCATAAACATCGCCAGGTGCCATTGCGTTGATGATTTGAGCCGCTTTCTTTCTATCACTGGAAAATACGCGTAGTACACTACCTGCGCCGCCATTGTAGGCCGTGATAACAGCATACCGACGTGAGGTTGTATTCTGAATTTCGCCTAAATAGGCATTCTGCAATATTGATAGATAGGCAGTGCCGGCATCAATGTTGTTCTCTGGATCGAAAAGGTAACTACGGCTAGGATGGCCTGATTTTCCTTGCATCCTGAAAACATCCTTTCCGGCCGTATGTTGCATGACTTGCATAAGTCCTAAGGCATCAGAACGGCTGACGGCATAAGGGTTAAAGCTGGATTCAGTCTGCATGATGGCAAGGATAAGGGATTCATCAACGCCGTATTTAATGGAGGCTTTGCGAACGAGAGGGAGATATTTATGGGCGCGTTTGTCCATATGGTTAGGAACCAACTGCATGGTGACAGACCAAATGACATGCAATCCTGATTGGCGTTTTTGTAATTTATTTTCAATCAGGTAATTGGCAAAATGACGTGCACGCCACTCCCAGCGAATGGGTTCGCCGCTGTTATCCAAAACTTGTCCATAAAGGAATGGCTCTTTGCTGATCTGAATATCATTAGCGTCAGAATAAAGATCGATTGATCCTGGATCATCCCCCATCAGCAAAGTAGTGACAATCGCTTTGCGTAAATGTTCTGTGGGTTCAATCGGGGATATCGTTTCAATCGTGATGCTTCCCGACTCAAAGTTAATATGGCTGCGGGTTTGGTATTGATCCGTATATTTCACGTAGTCTTTCGGGCCTGCGATTAAAACTTCCTGCAATCCCCAGATATTTTCAATATCATGGGCAAATTGCCCCATTAAGATATCGAAACCATTCGTATCTTTTACATACTCTTCATTGTATTCAAGGTCTTTTTTGCTAGAGCAGGAAATTAAAAGTGGGGCGAGAAGGATCAGAGCCAGCAGTTTTTTCATTTTACAGTGCCGTTGGATATTGGAATGCCATCAGTAGTTAGAGCCATACAACATGGCTCTTATTATGCCAATATTATTGTTCTGGTGGTGTATAACCATCGATCTGTATGTCATGACCTTCGAACAGGAACTTCACCATCTCTTGTTCAAGCAATTTGCGATCTTCTGGATTCATGGTATTTAATTTTTTCTCATTAATTAGCATGGTTTGTTTGCTCATCCATTGTTGCCATGCTTCTTTAGAAATCTCATTGAAAATACGCTTGCCCAGCTCCCCCGGATAGAGCTGAAAATCTTGGCCTTCGGTTTCTCGTTGTAAAAAAGTACAAAAAATAGTTCTGCTCATAATTAATCCTCAAAGTAATGGGCAAATTAACCCAATTGTTGCAAAAGATATTCAACGGGAGCTGCCAATCCAATTATTGCTGGCTGGCGTAAGTTATACCAAAGTCCCTTGTTTTCATCCATGCAGGAATTAAAAGATAAAATATCGATTTTAATGGGAACGATATCTAAATGAAAATGACTGAATGTATGGCGAAATGCGGTTAGTTGTTCAAGTTTGCTGTGCGATATACCCGAATCTTTCAGCCACTGTTCCAGTGATGTTTGATCTGCAAATTGTGGAAAGGCAAACAGGCCACCCCAAATACCAGAAAGTGGGCGCTGTTCCAGCCAAACTGTATCGCCATGCTGCATTAGTAAAAAGTAAGCCGTTTTTTCAGGGATGCTCTGTTTCGGTTTTTTACCCGGATAATCAGCCCAGTTATGATTGGCGTAAGCGATACAGCCTGTATTGAGCGGGCAAATTTCACATTTTGGTTTGCTGCGGGTACAGACCATTGCCCCTAAATCCATCATTGCTTGGTTGAAATATTCGACGCCTTGTTCAGGAGTGACGCGCGTACTGATATCCCATAATTGGTTTTCAACCTCTTTTTTCCCCGGCCAGCCATCAACGGCATAGCAACGAGCTAAAACACGCTTCACATTACCATCAAGAATAGGAAAGTGTTTGCCTTGAGACAGGGAGAGAATAGCGCCTGCGGTCGAACGCCCTACACCGGGTAAAGCTACAACATTATCGAAAGTTGTTGGGAATTTACCGTTGTGTAACGCTACGATTTGTTGCGCTGCTTTATGCAGATTACGGGCGCGGGCGTAATACCCTAAGCCTGTCCACAAATGGAGCACTTCATCCAGCGGCGCAGCAGCTAAAGACGCAACATCAGGAAAGCGTGAAATAAATTTTTGGAAATAGGGAATAACTGTCGCGACCTGAGTTTGTTGCAGCATCACCTCTGAAAGCCAGACGTGATAGGATGTTTTCTCCAATTGCCATGGCAGAGTCTTGCGGCCATAACGGTGATACCATTCAAGCACCACTTGTGAAAATTGCTCAGCTTCCATCATTAGAATAATTGTCTTTATATCGAATAATTGTTTTGTGAACAGGATTGCAACATAGTGTAACCTCGGTGTAAACCCGAACTTTGTTTCGAAGCACTCCGCAAATTAGCATTAAAGTTGTGCTTATGGATATTGAACTTGATAAACTCATCCATCTTTGCATAATTGCGCTCTCTTTGGGCAATCCTGCGGTACATAAAGCCCCGGACGCCTGAGCAAATGTCTTTAAAACTGACAGAAAGTACCATGATAAATAACGTAATTTCACCGGAATATAATGAAAATGGCATGGCTTTGCGCCGTGTCCGCAGTTTTGTGCGTCGGCAGGGACGGTTAACGAGTCGTCAGCAGCAAGCACTTGATAATGTGTGGCCGAAAATGGGAGTGGATTATCAGGCAGAAATGTCTGATATGGCAGGGCTATTTGGCCGTGATGCTCCCGTTGTATTGGAAATTGGTTTCGGTATGGGTGCATCACTGGTTACGATGGCAAGCCAAAATCCAGAGAAAAACTTTTTCGGAATTGAAGTTCATGCACCGGGAGTGGGAGCATGTCTGGCTTCAGCAGAAGAGAAAAATCTCAATAATATGCGTGTCATGTGCCATGATGCCATTGAAGTGCTGAATAATATGATCCCGGATCAGAGTCTGGCGATGGTACAGCTTTTCTTCCCTGATCCATGGCATAAAGCACGTCATAATAAGCGCCGGATTGTGCAGCCTGAATTTGCTCAACTGATTAAAAGTAAACTGAAAATCGGCGGTGTCTTCCATATGGCAACCGACTGGCAACCTTATGCTGAACATATGCTTGAGGTAATGAGCGAAGCAGAAGGATATCGTAACTTATCGGAAAACGGTGATTATGTGCCACGCCCGGATTCGCGTCCGGTCACGAAATTTGAGATGCGCGGTCAGCGGTTAGGGCATGGCGTATGGGATCTAATGTTTGAGAGGGTAAAATAATGGCTAAAAACCGTAGTCGTCGTCTGCGTAAAAAAATGCGTATTGATGAGTTTCAGGAATTAGGTTTTTCAGTAAAGTGGAATTTCCCGGCTAATACATCTGTTGAAGTTGTTGACAGCACGGTTGATGCTTTGATTGAAGAACTGATCGAGCCAAATGGCCTTGCTCTGGATGCCAGCGGTTATTTGCAGTGGGAAGGTATTGTCTGCATGCAAAAAATCGGCAAATGTACTGAGGAACACCGTCAATTGGTTGAGAAATGGTTGAAAGACCGCGATATGGAAGACGTTATCACATCAGAACTTTTTGATGTGTGGTGGGATTGATTCGCTGTTGCATAAAAAAATAGCGTTTTACGCAAAAATAGCGCTGTATGCAGGGGCTCCTTGGGGGCCCTTGTTTGTCTGGAGAAAAAGTGGTGAAGGTAAGGTTCTCTAATTCGTTATTGGCAGATATCTTAGATGAAGTACGCCCTTTGATTGGCCAAGGAAAAGTAGCAGATTATATTCCTGCTTTGGCGGAAGTTCCGGTAAATAATTTGGCGATGGCCATTTGTACGGTTGATGGGCAGGTTTTTAAAGCGGGAGATGCAGAAAAGCGTTTCTCCAGCCAATCCATTTCTAAAGTGTTGAGCCTGACATTAGCGATGACACGTTATAAGGAAGAGGATATCTGGCGGCGAGTGGGTACAGAACCTTCGGGGCAGCCGTTTAACTCATTAGTACAATTAGAATTGGAAAAAGGAATTCCCCGCAATCCCTTTATTAATGCGGGAGCATTGATTATTTGCGATATGCTGCAATCGCGCTTGAGTGCCCCTAAGCATAGAATGCTGGAATTTGTCCGTAGCCTCACTGGGCAAAAAGATATTTGCTATGATGATGCCGTTGCTCGTTCAGAGATGGAGCATTCCAGCCGTAATGCCGCGATAGCTTACTTGATGAAGTCATTCGGTAATTTTGAGAACGATGTTATTACGGTTCTGCAAAATTACTTCCAATATTGCGCTTTGAAAATGAATTGCGTTGAGTTGGCTCAGTGTTTTATTTACTTAGCTAACAAAGGGCGCATGCTGGGCTCTGGTCAGCAAATTTTGAGCCTTCGACAAACCCGGCAGATTAATGCACTTATGTTAACATGTGGGATGTATGACGGTTCTGGGGAATTTGCTTTCAGAATAGGCATGCCGGGGAAATCGGGGGTTGGTGGCGGAGTTGTCTGCGTTGTTCCGGGAGAATTCACCGTTGCGGTGTGGTCTCCTGAACTGGATAAATCAGGTAACTCATTGGCGGGTTGTGCGGCATTGGAAAGATTGGCAGGGCGTATTGGACGCTCTATTTTTTAACCTCGTCCGTGCTGATGCGGAGCCATCAGGCAAAAGAGAGCAGGAGAAAGTATGTTACGCAGGATTATGATTGCTGCATCATTATTATTTGTATTTCAGGCACAGGCAGGCTCTGAATGTCAAATGACACTTAAGGATGACATTATTGTCACACCAAACTCTGTCCAAATTGTTGGAGCCAATGGCAACCTGAAAATATCACCTGATGGCTCCATAATGCGTGATGGCAAGGCGCTGTCATTGAATGCAGAACAACGAAAACAAGCCCAGCAATATCAACAGACAATTCGTCAGGATTTGCCGTGGGTTAAGGAAAAGGCTCAGAATCGTTTGTCAAGTGCGCGTCAATCATTGGATAAAGTGGTTGCTGATATGATGGGGCAAGACAGTAATGTCCGTAACCGTCTGTCTCAGTTGGAATCTGGCCTCAATAAGCAAATTGATAAAGTGATAGAAACCCGCGCTAATGGTTTTGCATTCAATTATCAGGCAATCAAACAGGTAGAATCTGAAGGCCAAAAACTTGTTGAACAGAGCCTTGGCGGTATTTTGCAGGATAGCATTAACGAAATGAGCCGTAAGAAGAGTGAGCAAAATGATGGCGGCAACCAGCTATTAATGTCTCTCCTCGGAGGATTGGGCGGGAAGCAAAATAGTTTTGATGCAGAATGGAAAAAACAAGAGCAAGAGCTGAAACGCTTAAAAGAGGAAGTTTGTGGTAAAGCCAGTAATTTGGAACAGCAGCGCGTCAGTCTTATGAATTCTATCAAGTAAATTACAAGATATTTATCCGGAAGGAATCAATAATAAATTGATTCCTTCTGGGTTATTTTTTTGTGATTTTTTTAAAATATCGGGTATCGCATTAATTCCTATTTCTAATTTCATCTGAAATCAGGCCCTTTTAAAGCAAATAATAATCAATATCAAATTCATTCTTATTTGATTGACATATTGGTGTCGCCACTTAGAATGCGAGTCACTTCTTACTAATATGCTTAAGTCCAGGTGTAACAATGAAAAAAATCCTGCCAATTGTTATTGCATCACTGCTTTCTGTCACCAGCTACTCTGTATTTAGTCAGTCATCAGAATTAATTACACCAAACTCAGTCATCGCTCAATCTGGTGACTATGTCACAGTAAAACATCTTTCTGGTGAAACTCAGGTTAAAAAAAATCCACAACGAGTCGTTCTGTTCGATTTCGGAACTTATGATTCAATGATGAAGTTGGGGCTTTCTGAGCGAGTGATTGCACTCCCCATCGATAATTTACCCGAATATGTACGTAGCAGTGTGCCTGCCAGTATGCACAATGCAGGGGGAATGAAAGAGCCTAATTTGGAAAAGTTAGCGGAAATAAAACCAGATTTAATTGTCATTACAGGGCGTCAAGGTGCTTTTTACGATCGTTTGTCACAAATAGCGCCAACCATTGATTTAAGTACGGACAATAAAAATTACCTGCCATCCGTTGATAGCAACCTTAAGTTATTGGGAGAGGTATTCAATAAGCAGGATATCGTTAAATCACAAACGGTTGGTTTGGGAAAAACCATTGCAGCCGCCCAGGAAAAAGCGAAAACGGCGAATAAAAAGGTATTGGTGTTACTGCATAATGCTGGTGAGTTATATCCCAATAACCAAGCCATCGTTTACAACGTGATTAAGGCTCCTCGTGCAGTATTGCCAGCTCAATCAGACAGCAAAAGCCGAGCTGTGACGGCAGACATGATTGCACAAGCAAACCCTGATGTGATTTTCATTATCGATCGTAGTGAAGCGATTGGAGCCGGTAAGTTGGAAAAAACTCAATTTGAAAACGAGCAAGTCAAATCAACCAATGCTTATAAAAACGGTAAAATAGTGTATTTGCAATCTGATCTCTGGTACTTGTCTGGCGGTGGTTTGGACAGCATAACGAAACAAGTTAATGCGGTTGCTGATGCGTTGTAATTTCGCAGTTTAATCTTATCCTTCCTGAAATTACCCCGAAATTTGACTATCCAGATTTCGGGGTAAATTTATCCCACTAGGCTCTTATTGTTCCCAAATTGAAACAATCAACCAAAATTATCTTCTGGCCTTGTAGCATGGAAAAACTGCGTTAGGATGTTTCAAAAGGCATCCAATGAGGACACAAGCATGATTATCAGTTCAACTGAATTTAAGAATAATGACTTCTTGAAAAAAGAGCATGAATTTAATGAATTTGGTGGCAATGGTAATAATCGTTCGCCTGAACTTGCTTGGGCAGATGCACCAGTTGAAACAAAAACCTTGCCAGCAAATGCAGGGCGAAGCGATGGCAGTAAATTGCCAATCAATGCAATTCAAAGCAGAAATGATTATGGCCTGCCGGGTTTCGGTGGCCTTTGTCCGCCAGTGGGGGATAAAGCGCATCGCTATATTTTCACTGTACATGCTTATCGGTAGAAAAACTGGGAATTGACGCTGAAGCAACAAATGCGATTGCGCGTTTTATGATTCAGGCCAATACCTTGGCGACAGCGACGATTACCGGTTATTACCAGCGTTAACTGATTGATTAATAATTCTTCCGTTTCCAGTAAAGGGTATCAATATGAGCAGCAAAAAAATTCAATGGAATAATGGGTTACAGCAGGAAGCGGTAGAGATCCTCTCTAATGATGGTGGAATGATCGTCTGCCCAACCAAAGTGGGTTACATTATCATGACCTCTGATGCACGAGGTTTGGAGCGCAAATTTGAAGCGAAGCAGCGTAATCGCAACAAACCCGGTGTTGTTTTGTGTGGATCTCTGGAGCAGTTAAAAGAATTGGCTCAGCTTAACGCGGAAATTGAAGAGCTTTATCAAAGACATTGGGATGAAGATGTATTGCTGGGCTGCATACTGCCATGGAAAGAAGAAGCAATCGCCCGTATTCCTGATGATGGTTCCAAAGAATTGATGATGGATCAGCGTGGTACGAGCTGTTTCGTGATTAAATTTGGTAAACCGGGCGAAATTCTGGCCAAAGAGCTGTGGGAAAAATATGGCAAGTTTTCTTTTGCCAGTTCAGCGAACCCATCTGGTAAAGGCAATCGTGGATTGGTTGAATGTATCGGTGAGCGGATCGAGGAACGGGCTGATCTGATTATCTCAGCTAATGGCTATGTTGAATCTATCCAGCCAAATGAAACTGAGCAAACCCGTTATGAGCAAGGTGTGATGGTTTCAATGGTAGATGACGAGGGTAAATTAATACCATCGCAAAATGGTCAGCGTGATATTACTCCGTGTCCGGTATTGATTCGCAAAGGTTTGGATGTGAATAAGATCATGGTGATAATGTCCGATATTTTCACAACTTGGGATTATCGTCACGGTAACTATTATTAATGTGATAGCCACTATTAATACGATAGCTACTATTAATATTTAGATATCTTTTGCGGGTGCTTTTGTACCCGCAATGGCCTTTTCTGCTGAGAAAATTTCCTATGGCTGTAGTACTACATACTAAAATGTCACGCAGGCAACAATTCTAAAATAGTTGGTATTGTTACCAATGCAATAAGTAAAGAGATGATAATGGAAAAAGAAATAATTTCTTGTTTAAAACCATACTTATTAGCAAAAACATAAACTCCCGCTCCGATAGGCTGTGCAGCCATGACAATCGCGGTAATCAGCCAAATATTATTTGCCTGCTGCATACCAAATAGATAGTAAGCACAGATAAACGTAATCAACGGCTGTATCCCTAGTTTGAGTAACAACATCGGTATAGCCAGCTTTAACGCCTCTCCGTTGATATGCTCTTTGACCTTAAGCCGAGATAACCCCAACCCCAAGGCGAACAACGCTGTTGGACCTGCGGCATTACCAAGAAATTCAGCAAATGTTTGCAAAAATATTGGAACGGGAATACCGAAGCAAACAAAGATCAATCCCGAAATCACTGAGATCGTCAAGGGATTGCTCAATGTCGTCTTTAATGCCCTAACGAAACTTTGGTTAATGGATATTCTTCCACTCGATTGGCGGGTAGAAAAAATATCGTAAGTAATGATAACAGCCATAATAGCAGGGATGTTATGCAAGATTGTAGCAATAGCGGCAGGAAGCGCGGCAGATTCACCATAAACCGCAATCAGGATTGGAACCCCCATATATCCAGTTGTACCATAACATGCCCCCATACTTAGAATCGATGATTGCGGCAAACCAATCCCCATGATTTTTGCCGCTAACATTCCCAAAACATACACTACACAAATACCAGCAAGAGTGGCAGTGATAAAACCCCATTGTTGCAGCTCACTAATATCTGCACGAGCAATGGCAAGAAACAATAAGGCAGGGAGTGCAATATAAAGTACATAATCATTGATTAATTTATCGGAAAGCCCGCTATCAGGACGCAAACGTCCAAAAAAATACCCAATAAATATGACCAGAAATATTGGCGCAACTATCATAAACATTTAAAGCCAACCTCATATTAGTTTGAAATATGGTAACATACTCCCCCAGATTTAACTGGGGGGTATATGTTATTTTAAGAACTCCCTAGTATATTTTCCAACAGAAGATGTATATAAGACATCTGTAGCATAGAACTGGTCTAACTGATTTCTAATTTGCTCAAATTCCTTTTCTTTTTTTGAGTAAATTTCAACCAGCATGCTATCAAATCTTTCTTTTACTTGCTGAACAAGACCAGGATCATTCGCAGCATCAAGCAATCCTTCATCAAACATGATTTTTTGTAATGTTGCATCATGCAATCCTATGCTGTTCAAAAAATAAGGAACATCACGAGCAGCGCCAAGGAATGAAGGAATGTTAGCTACTCCCATATTTTCTTGCTCAACAATATGTCCACTGACTGGTCTATACAAATCAGGAATAGATAAAAATGTACGCTCAGTCAACCGTGCTGCATCCAATACAAGAGAACCATCAAGATATTTACCATTAATAGAAATTGATTTCTCTTTGAAAATAAAATTTAGAATTTCAATTGCAGGCAGCCCAGATCTATTTCCAGTACCAGAAAATCCCCCTTCAATTAAATTGAAGCCGTTATAAATCGATACTAAAGCATTTTGTAATCCCAAGCCTCTATCATTATGGGCATGCAGGCAAAAATTGACAAAAGGGTAATCATGGCGTAGATTGGCAGCCAGTATAGCCATTGCTTCAGGATATATCGTTCCTAATGAATCATTAATTCGAACTACATTGATATCCATATTTAGAGTTCGATCAATCTCTTTTATTATTTTTTCATAAGATACTTCATCTACTCCCGAGCTAAAATTGTTTAGCAAACTTACCCTAAAATTTGTAAAACCATAGCCACGAAGTTCCTCAGTTGCTCTTTCGAATATTTTTTCATCTGATTTATATGAAACCATTCCAAAGCTAATAGTTACATATTTTTTAAATTCATCGGGAAAATATTTAAATTGCTTCATAAGAGGTTCATAGCAATTTAATAGCATGATAAACGAAAATTTAGCATCAGATGGAAGTTTATCTTGATGAGCAAGTTGCTTTATAACAGAAGCTAAATCTGTTGGGTCTTTTGGACCTGAACCAAAAACAATGTCCCTTATTCCTGTTTTAAATATAGTTGATATTAAAGGGATTTTTCTATCTGTTTGAACCGAAAAAGGACACCTTTCAGATCCTTCCCTCAGTGTTTCATCCAAAATCCCATCAATATTAAAGTTTGAGAATCGTGGTTTGTGATTTTTAGGTAGTGTCAATAAGGCCATGTTGTAACCTCTCTCTTAATTTAGTTTACTTTGTTTTTATTAAAAAATATTCAGCCTTAATAATGTTGCTTAAATGTTTTTATTTTGTTAAATAAGTAATTTGTTTCTTATCATTGAATTTATCAATAATAATGACAAGGGTGGTGCTATGAAGCAGAATATTAGTATTAATCGTTTTGATGGGCGCGGTATTACTCTTGAGCAACTACGTGCCTTTGTGTTTGTTGCTACACATGGGGGATTTGCTAAAGCTGGCGAAGAACTGGGGAGAACGCAATCTACACTTAGCTTCAGTATTAAACGGCTTGAGGATGATATTGGCTGTCGTTTAATCGATAGGCGTCAAGGCCATATTATTGGATTAACTAATGAGGGAAAGCATCTTTTACCTGCGGCAAAGGAAATTCTTTCCCGTATAGCACAAGCGCTGCAATTAGTGAAAAAATACCAATTGAGAAGTAAAATTGCGCTCGGTGTGCCCAACGATTTCAGTATTACAAAACTGCACAAAGCAATTTCTTGGTGTCTGGTTGAACATCCTGAATTAAAAATAGAGATTACTGCCGCTTCATCGCCTGTACTTTCTGCACTATTGGAAAAACAACAATTAGATATGGCGATAACAAAAGAAATAGCAGGACGGCCAATTAACACTAATAATAAAAACATTTTATTTACTGAGTCATTGCATTGGGTTGCTTCAGAGATCTTATATTTCAGCGAACTGCAAGAAATTCCTTTGGTTATTTTTCCCAAAGGTTGTGTTATCCACCAATATGCCATAAAAACGCTGGAACATGTGAACAAACCGTACTTCTTTGCGTATGTCAGTTCTTCATTTGAAAACATAAGAAGTGCAATAGTACATGGGTTGGGGATTGGATTATTGCCACGTAGTGCATTAAATGATGACCAATGTGTATTATCCTCCGAACATGGAGTACCCAGTGTTCCAGCAATCCAGCTTGTTTTACAAGTTGCAGCTCAGAGTGATTTACATACACTTTTTGCTGATTATTTGCGCCGGTCATTATCAGAATAACGTCGGTATAAATATCGAAATAAAGTTGCTCCTGTCCACAAGCCATTGCTCTCGGTATAATCACAGGGCGAGCTGGCGTAGGATGGTTATTTGACTAAGAAGCTATTGGGAAGGCAAAAAACAAGTCGAAATCCAACAAACTGAGGACAAATTGTAGCGGTCAAGAAATAGCGGACACTTTTTTGGCCTCTGTCCTCTTCTCCTCATAAACAGCAGGTGGAACGCCCCCATTATAGCTACCTCGAAAGTTTCATAGCCCTCGCTCGGTACCCATTCGATTTTTAAGCTACGAAAGCCCCTTTCCATCGGGTTATTGACGCTCCTATGTCAAGCATCGTCACGGAATATATTTTAATTTAGTCAAAATTAATGGATAAAGTTCTCGGATAATATGGCGTTTCAGGCAACGTATTGCTTCCAGTTTTGAATGGCCTTCTCCGATCCGCCTGGCAACATATTCCTGCGTTTTAGCATCTGTACGGTACGTAATCTGCCAATGGCTATGATGTGAAGCGCGCTGCCCGATCACTTCCCCGATTGAGCCGATGACGCTGATTTTTCCCCGAGGACACGGGAACCGGGTTAACCCCGCATAAGGCTGCAAAGCCGGATTCTGAACGCAGACGCTCTGGATTATCGCTTGCTGTGATAAGGAGTTGGGATGTACATTCATATCCTACCGCTTTTCCTTCTGCTTTCAGTAACGCACTCAGGGTCCGGCTACCAGCTGCTCCCCGGCTTTCCTGATGCAATTCTTTGATCCGGCTCCTTAAGGCCAGACGGCGGCCGTCAACGCCTCTGTGTTGCCAGTCATAATAAGCCTTTCGCGACACCTGTAATACCTGACAAAGCGATCGAATCGTTCAGCTGTGTGATGAGCGTATAAACTTGTTGGGCATCTCGCTTATCAATACAGCGGCCTACTTTAAAATGGCTTTCTCCATTTCTAGCTATTTCACCTGAGCTTCCAGCTCCTTGATACGGCGTTGTTCAAGGGGCATCGCTTGACCACGCGGTGTCACTCCCTGAAGTTCAGCATGGTACTTTTCACCCATTTGCGCAGCAGGCTGGGGTCAATATCAAGGCTGCGTGCGACATCAACAGGATTTTGGTGCAATTGAATGGACTTGTTCTACCGCTTCCAGCCTGAATGTCGGGGAAAATAGCGCCGTGTTATTTGATGTTTTTTCATTGGTTACACCTTCTTTGACTGTCATTAGATTAACAGGCTTCTGAGATGTCCGGAATTATCATGCCACTATATTGTGTAGATACCTATGCCACATTGGGCGAGGGTTTACGGGGAATTTCCTAAATTTTGCTTCAGTTTATTCTGCAAAGAGAGAGCAAACTGTTGTACACGTGAAGATAGCGTGCTCTCTGATTTAAATAATATCCAGGCTTGATAAATATCCATATTCCATTCAGGAAGAAGCCGTATTAATTTTCCTTCTGCCACTGCTTCATGGGCTACATAGTCCGGCAGATAGGCAATACCAGCTCCCGCCAGCGCAGAACTCATCAATGCCACGCTATTATTGATGCGAAATCGGCTGCGTACTTCAATATCCAGCTTGTGCCTCTCTTTGCGAAATGGGAGAGAAATCGTATGTGCAGGGCCGCGGAAAAGGAGGTAATCGTAACGAGGAAGATCGTCAGGTTTCTCTATTGGGGAAAATTGGCGTATGTAGTCTGGGGTAGCGTAAAGCCCCCAAGTGATATCAATCAGCGGTGTGGCAAGTGAATGATGTGGCATTTCCCGCCCGATGACAATCGCAATATCGCATTGATCTTCTTCCATATTAATTGTTCTGTCGGTCAATTCCAGATCAACGCTGATATGAATATTTCCGGCAATAAAACTATTCAGGGCAGGGACAATACATTGACTGCCAAAAGATACCGGAGCAATCAGGCGTAAACTTCCCATCGGTTCTTCATGAAAATTGCGGATAAAATGCTCCGCGTCTTGGGCTTCGGTAAGAATCCGGTGGCAATATTGGTAATAACTCATCCCGACTTCTGTCACCTGAATTTTGCGTGTGGTGCGGTTGAGTAACTGAGTACCTAATCTCACCTCCAACTGTGCAATCTCACGGCTGACGGAAGACTTGGATAGCTTCAGTGATTTTGCAGCTTCGGTAAAACTCAACGTTTCTACTACGCGGGCAAAAACCACCATTGAGGTAAGATTATCAATATTATTCATGAAATAACCTAATGATTTACTCCGGAAATTGCCCTATAACATACCACATATCGTGCAGAGAAATGCCAATATTCCTTATTTATCACTGTTCCGTAAGAAAACATGTAGGAGAATAAGTGTCAGATTTAAGGGGCAGAAATTTCCCATTTTGCGAACGACTGTCTCATCATGGAAACAGTGAGCGATACAATGGTATTTCCCTACGATAAGGCGTAGTAATCTTGTTAGGATTACAATCTATCTAGTCTGTTTTAATCTTTCGGGGGTAATGTGAGATGAGCCAAACTATTACACAAAAAATTCTTGCGCGGGCAAGTGGGCGTGAGCACGTCACTCCAGGCGAAGTGGTTTGGGCGAAAGTGGATATTTTAATGTCTCACGACCCATGTACACCGGGCGTGGCCAGCGTATTTAAAAAAGAGTTCGGTCAGGATGCGCGAATATGGGATCCCGAACGTTTTATTCTCATCCCAGACCATTTTGTCTATTCGGCAGATTCACAAGCCAATCAGAACATTCGTGTCATGCGTGAATTTGCCGCTGAACAGAACATAAAATATTTTTATGACGTAGGAACTCCCAATTATAAAGGTGTTTGCCATATAGGGCTGGCAGAAGGAGGGCACACTCGCCCCGGAGAAGTGTTATTAGGTACGGATTCTCATACTGTAACCGCCGGTGCTTTTGGTGCATTTGCTATTGGGTTAGGAATTACTGATGCAGCTTATGCGTTAGGTACGGGTGAAATTCCTCTCAAAGTTCCCACGACGATTCGAGTCAATTTTACCGGAAACAAACCCGCCCATGTCTTGGCGAAGGACATGATTTTATCGGTACTGTCAGAATTAACTGTCGATGGTGCGACTTATCAGGCCATAGAATTTGGCGGTAATGTCATTGATGAATTATCAGTAGAAGAGCGCATGACGATTTGTAATATGGTCGTTGAATGTGGAGCGAAAAATGGCATCATGGTTCCCAATCAGGCGACTTTGGATTATCTGGCAGAACGGAATAATGTCCCTTTTGAAATTGTTTATCCTGACGAAGGTGCACAATATAGCCGTGTATTAAATATTGATGTTTCCGCAATGCAGCCAAAAATTGCTAAACCTCATTCTCCAGATAATGTGGTTTCTATTGAACAGGTTGCTAATGTTGCAATTTCTCAAGCTTATATTGGTTCTTGTACTGGCGGAAAATTAGAGGATTTTGTTGCGGCAGCCCGCATTATCAAAGGGCATAAAGTAACAATTCCGACTTACGCCGTGCCTGCAACAAAAGAAGTTTTCCATAAAACGATTACTACGCAAATTGATGGCGTTTCTGTCTATCAGATTTTAAGCGATGCGGGAGTGAAACTTTCTTCAGAATCAGGATGTGCCGCCTGTTGTGGTGGCCCGCCAGATACCTTCGGACGCGTTAATGATCCAATATCTGTGATATCGACAACCAATCGCAATTTCGTCGGTAGGATGGGGCATAAACGCGCCAATATTTATCTCGCTTCCCCTTATTCTGTTGCTGCGGCAGCGATTACGGGTCAGATTACAAATCCTGAGGAGTTTTTATGAGTGAGTTAAAGGAAAATATCATTCGGGGTGAGGTTTATGTCTTGGCCGATAATATTGATACTGACCAGATCCTCTCAGCCGAATATCTCAAGGTAAACCCTTCTACACCTGAAGGATATGCACAACTGGCTTCACTGGCGATGTGTGGATTACCGGAAGGATTTTTGCCTTTTATTGATGAAGATAAGGGTAAAGCAAAATATCCGATTATTGTGGCAGGGCAGAACTTTGGTTGTGGATCTTCGCGTGAACATGCTGTTGCCGCATTGGGAGCTTCTGGTGTGCAAGCCGTCCTTGCCCAATCTTATGCCCGAATATTCTTCCGGAATTGCGTATCAACCGGGCAGTTATTGCCCATTGCTGCACAGGAGCGTTTGTGTGACAAATTAGTCACGGGAGATAGTATTGAGATTGATGTTGAAAACCGGACAGTGACTTTATTGAAAAAGAGTGAGAAATATCAAACTGATCCTATTGGTGAACTTGCCAATATTGTCTCTGCTGGTGGACTGTTTTCTTACGCTCGCGCGACCGGAAGAATTAAATGATATAGAAAAACTGCACCTAATTTTCAGGTGCAGTTTATTAGAGAAGCAGTTTATTTTTAGATAAATAGCTCCAATAAGGAATTCAGGAATAACTTCCCGTGTTTCGTGATTTGCCAGTGAGTATCGCTTTCAGTGATATAACCCTTCGCCAGTGCTTCATCAATTTGTGGGCGAATTGCACTTTCAGGTAATCCGGTAAAATCACTAAAATCCTGGCGTGGCATGGATTCCAGTAAGCGAAAACGGTTCATAAAAAATTCAAATGGACGATCTTCATTATCCACCTGATTTTGTTGATCCAAATAACGCCCCTGCATATATCCGCGCGGATGTTTGGTTTTCACTGTGCGGAGAATGCGACCGTCTTCAAACGAGATTTTGCCGTGCGCACCACAGCCAATACCCAAATAATCACCAAAACGCCAGTAATTGAGGTTATGTTGGCATTGATAACCCGGTTTGGCATACGCCGAGGTTTCATATTGCTGGTAACCTGCTTTCGTCAGTAATTGATGGCCTTGGGAAAAAATATCCCATAGTGCGTCATCATCCGGTAAAACGGGTGGACGGGAGCCAAAACTGGTATTGGGTTCAATGGTTAATTGATACCAAGACAAATGCGGCGGAGATAGCTCAATGGCCTGACGTAAATCATTCAGTGCTTCATTGAGTGTCTGGTTGGGTAACCCATGCATCAAATCCAGATTGAAGCTGCGTAAGCCAAGCCCGTCAGCTAATTTTGCCGCTCGTTTGGCCTCTTCCGGGCCGTGAATGCGACCTAAACGGATCAGCTTATCTGAACCGAAGCTTTGTACCCCGATAGAAATCCGATTAATGCCGGCCTGCTGATAGGCACTGAAACGATCTGCTTCGACTGTTCCGGGGTTGGCTTCCATCGTAATTTCTGCGTGTGGGGAGAGCGAGAGTGAGGATCTCACTCCATCCAGCAATCGCTGCATACCCCCGGCACTTAGCAGGCTCGGCGTTCCTCCACCAATGAAAATCGTTGATACCTCGCGATCACCAATCATTGGCAGATCTGAACGCAGATCCGCCAGTAGGTGATCAACATATTCCTGATGCGGTACATCTCCCTTTAAAGCATGCGAATTGAAATCACAATAAGGACACTTTTGCACACACCAAGGAATATGAATATAAAGACTCAGAGGTGGCAACTTAAGCATTACGCATGGCTTCCAACAACATTTTTAACGCTTTTCCACGGTGGGAAACGGCCTGCTTTTGCTCGCGGCTCAATTGGGCAGCGGTACAGCTAAATTCTGGTGCATAAAACACAGGGTCATACCCAAAACCGCCTTCTCCAGCAGGTTCATGGGTAATAATGCCTGACCAGCGGCCGTGAAACACCAGAGGGGTAGGATCTTCGGCATGGCGTAAATAGACCAGAACACAGTTGAACTGGGCCTGACGTTGTTCGTCAGGAACATCACGCATGGCCTCCAACAGTTTTTCCAGATTCTCCTGATCGGAGGCATCACTGCCTGCATAACGGGCGGAGTAAATGCCGGGCGCACCACCCAGTGCATCAACGGACAGCCCCGAATCATCCGCAATGGCAGGTAACCCGGTGACTGCTGCTGCATGACGGGCTTTGATGATTGCGTTTTCAATAAAAGTAAGGCCCGTTTCTTCGGCAGAGTTAACGCCTAACTCGGTTTGAGCCACGATATCTAAGCCAAAGTCGGCCAATAAATCAGCCATTTCACGTACTTTGCCGACATTTCCTGTAGCGAGAACAACTTTTTGCATTGCCATTTATTTAATTAACCTGCGTATTTAATTAACCTATATATTCAATTAACTGATGTATCTCATTAACTTGCGAGCATTGTAGCCAGCCAGCCCATTACGTCATAACGCAGAGCGTTCAGTGCGTAGAGGATGAGGATCACAATCATGGCTGAGAAATCAAGACCACCCATAGAAGGGATGATACGACGGATAGGTGTCATTAATGGTTCGGTCAATTGAATCAGAACATAGTCAACAGGATTACGGCCTTGACTGATCCAGCTCAATAATGCACGGGCGATCACCAACCAGAATACGAGTTTTCCGGCAGCGGTCAGCAATTCAATGATCCCAACAGGAAGTAACAGGCTAACAGGAATTAAAAATTGACCTGTAGATAACCAAACCGGTAATTCTATTTTGACCAGTACAAGCAGATAAGCGAACAGAACTGACGCTGTGTCAATGGGGCCAACGGCAGGGATTATTCTGCGTAATGGACGTATCACCGGTTGGGTTATTTTAACAATAAATTGTGAGAATGGATTATAAAAATCACAACGCACCCACTGCATCCAGACTCGTAGCAGTAAAACGGCAATATATAAATCCAGAACTGTGAAAAAGATGAAGTTTAAGAATTGCATGTAGCAGCCCTGATTGAATTAAACCAATTGAATTAAAATAATTTTTCCATTTCCTGCGCTCGGTGGATTGCTCCTTGCATAGCCCGAGACACAATTTCAGGCAGATTGCCTTCATAAAAAATGCGTAATGCTTCCGCCGTTGTACCGCCTTTAGATGTTACCTGCTCGCGCAGGATAGCAAAAGGGAGATCTTTTTGCGTTTCAGCAAGTTTAGCTGAACCCATGGCGACTTGCAGGACAAGTTCTCTGGCAGTTTCGCTATCGAATCCCAGACGTTCTGCTTCTTGTTGCATGGATTCCATGAACAGGAAGAAGTAGGCAGGGGCACTGCCTGCAACGGCGATAATATCGTTAATCCCGTTTTCGTTATCTACCCAGCAGACTGTACCGACGCTGCTCATCAGCGATGCTGCAAATTCGCGATCGGTCTGAGAAACGTTATCAGGTGCAAATAGCCCACTGACTCCTTGCCCGATAAGAGAAGGGGTATTTGGCATTATACGGATAATATTTAGATTATCCTGCAACAGTGTGTAAAAACGAGCAGTTGGAATACCCGCAGCAATAGAAAGGATCAGTTTTCGGCTGAAATCGACTTGCGACCGTAGCGCATGACAAACTTCCGCCATCATCTGGGGTTTAACCGCTAACACAATGACATCGGCTTCCTGTGCGTAACGGATATTATCACTTTGGCTATTGATGCCATATTCTTTTGCCAACACATCACGGCGGGTTGTGTTTGGAGAACAGGCCGTGATGAGTTCGGCTGGATAACCTTTTTTGACCAATCCGGCGATAATGGCATGAGCCATATTTCCTGCGCCAATAAAGGTGATTTTACGACTTTCCATTAAATAATTTTCCATGAAACAACCTCGCATATTGATCAGTTAATTTGAGGTATCAAGTTAGGTATTTTTCTCAGCAAGACTTAAGTTAAGACTTATACTGGCGAGCCCCGAATATTGCTGTTCCAATCCGAACAAGTGTGGAACCACAGGTAATGGCGGCTTCCATATCATCTGTCATGCCCATTGATAGTGTATCGACTTGTGGATATTGCGTTTTCATTTTAATAAATGCTTGCTCCATTTGGCGAAAAACGGTGATTTGGCGTTCAAAGTCGCTTTCTGGTGCAGGGATCGCCATGAGTCCGCGTAATACAAGATTAGGCAACGCATTGATGATTGCGGCCAATTCCATTAATTCTTTTAGCAAAATACCTGATTTACTGTCTTCACCACTGATATTAACTTGAATCAGTACATTGAGCGGAGCCAGATTTTCAGGGCGTTGTTCGCTTAAACGCTGGGCGATTTTCAATCTGTCAATGGTATGACACCAGTCAAAATTTTCTGCAACCAGACGACTCTTATTGGACTGTAATGGGCCAATAAAGTGCCACACTAAATCGCTATGGTTGGAAAAGTGTTGAATCTTCTCGACGCCTTCCTGGACGTAATTTTCGCCGAATTCCCTTTGACCATTAGTGATGGCTTCTGCGATAGCATCCGCAGGTTTGGTTTTACTGACTGCAAGTAAAGTAATTTCTTCTGGAGAACGTCCGCATTTTTGAGCAACAAGAGTAATGCGGTTCCTGACATCGTGAAGATTTTGTTCGATATTGTTCATAATTGACTCAGGAGATTAAAAAATGAATATGGAAAAATTGGTGGCCCTTAGTGTAAAGCATAATGCTTCTGATCTGCATCTTTGTATCGGGCAAGTTCCGGTTTTGCGCGTTAATGGTGTGCTATACCCACAGCTGCAATTGGAAGAAATTAAACCCAATGCCCTTGTGACATGGAGCGAGGAAATCTTATCGGAAATTCAGAAGCAGCAGTTACAAAAGCACGGTCATGTTGATTTTGTCGTGGAAATGCCAAATAAACAGCGGCTCAGAGGGAATCTGTTTTATCAACAATCTCACCTGTCATTGGTATTGCGGTTAATTACGGATAAATGCCCGACTCTGGAACAACTGTATGCCCCTGATATTATCCAACGCCTTATCTTGCAGGAGACAAGTGGTTTGATATTAGTGACAGGGGCGACGGGAAGCGGTAAATCTACAACGCTGTCAGCGATGATTAATGCGTTAAATGGTCATGGCAATAAACATATCATCACGCTGGAAGACCCGATAGAGTTCGTTCATCAAAGCCGGAATTGCCTTATACAGCAAAGGCAAGTTGGTAAAGATGTACCGGATTATCAAACAGCATTGAAAGGTGCATTGCGGCAAGATCCTGATGTGATCTTGCTGGGAGAGTTACGTGATAAAGAGACGATTCGGCTGGCTCTGACAGCGGCTGAAACGGGGCACTTGGTTTTATCAACGCTACATACCCGTGGTGCGATTCAAGCGATAGATCGTCTGGTTGATGTTTTTTCTACAGAAGAGAAAGGCTGGGCGTGTAGCCAATTAGCCGGCAGTTTAAAAGCGGTTATATCCCAACAACTGATTCCTACCAGAGATGGAGGGAGAGTGGCTATTCATGAAGTTCTGGTCGTCAATCAAGCCGTCAGCCATTTGGTTAGGGAAGGTAAGAATCATCAAATAGCGACATTAATGCAGACAGGCGCTGCTTGCGGTATGCAAACTTACGAGCAAAGCCGACAGCAGCGCAAATCGTTAGGATTGCTGGCAGATGAGGGGGGCTGGTAATTGTGAGGCAGTTATAGCCATTTCTTATAGATAAGTATGGCTACTACGAATATTGCTGTTATCAAAATTGACACTAAAAATGTGGCTATTACGAATATTGTTGCTCAAACCAGCTTTCCAAAATGATAACAGCAGAAGCTGCATCAACCTTACCTTTATTCAGCGCCTTGTAGCCTCCGTGATCAAACAGATTAGAACGGGCTTCCACAGTGGTCAATCGTTCATCATGCAGTTCAACCTGAACACCAAAACGCCCGTGCAGGCGATTGGCAAACTTACGGGCTTGTGCGGTGACAGGTTGTTCTGTGCCATCCATATTGAGTGGCAAGCCAACAATAACCAGATCTGGCTGCCACTCTTTGAGCAATTTCCCGATAAGCTCCCAATTTGGTGAGCCTTCGTTGGCTTTGAAAGCAGATAGTGCTCTGGCTGTACCCGTGACTTCTTGCCCAATGGCTGCACCAATACTGCGAGTACCAAAATCGAAGGCGATGATAGTGCGGTTTTTCATCAGGCATGTCCTGCTTGTGATGCGAGATTATAAATATTTATCCCTAACAGAGACGCGGCGTCACGCCAGCGATCAGCAATAGGGGTATTAAAAATGATAGAAAGTTCTGCACTGACAGTCAGCCAGCTATTTTCCATAATTTCTTTTTCTAACTGGCCTGTTTCCCAACTTGAATATCCGAGAGTCATCAACACATTTTTCGGTTGACGGGGAGTTCCCAGTGCTTCCAGCACATCTTTGGAGGTTGTGACCATGGTTTCATCAGAGATCTGGATACTGGAGCTGAAACCTGATTGTGGTGTATGCAGAATAAAGCCGTGCTCTTCAGATAAAGGCCCGCCAGCCATTACTGGTCTATTGAGATCGATAGTAATGTCTCTATCTTCGGGAGCGATATCCAACTTCTGTAAGATATTCTGGATAGAAACTTGGGCTATCGGTTTATTGATAATTAATCCCATTGCCCCGTTTTGATCATGTTCGCAGATATAAACTACAGAGCGGTTGAAATAAGGATCAGAGAGCGAAGGCATGGCAATAAGAAAGTGGTGCTGTAGATTCATGTGTTTTCTGATAATTATTTTGGCAATGTAAAGGTAATTTGGCCCACAGTATGTGGGCACTTATTATAAATGGCAAATGTTGCCAGGAAACGAAAGTTGTTCGGGCTATTATGCTATCTGTTTTTCCAATCGTTTTTCGATAGCATTCATCAGCATGCCAGTAATCGAGATGTCAGGGAATGCAGCCTCTATTTCACGAACGCAAGTCGGGCTGGTGACGTTAATCTCAGTTAAACGATCACCAATGATATCTAGCCCAACAAAGATTAACCCTTTCTCTTTTAAGACCGGAGCAACTGCACGGGCGATCGCCCAGTCACTTTCTGACAATGGGCGGGCTTCTCCACGTCCACCGGCTGCAAGGTTACCACGAGTCTCTCCCTGAGCTGGAATACGAGCCAGACAATAAGGTACAGGTTCGCCATCAACAACCAATACGCGTTTATCACCATCTTTGATGGCTGGCAGGAAGTTTTGAGCCATACAATAACGGCTGCCATGTTCAGTCAGGGTTTCAATAATTACCCCGACGTTGGCATCGTCTTGCTTCAGACGGAAAATTGAAGCGCCTCCCATACCATCCAACGGTTTAAAAATTACATCACCATGTTTTTGGTGGAATTCGCGTAAATTTTTTGCATTGCGGGTTACCAGTGTATCGGGGGTCAACTCTGGGAACCAGGCTGTAAATAGCTTTTCATTGCAGTCGCGCAGGCTTTGAGGCTTATTAACAATCAGGCTGCCTTTAGCTTCAGCTCTTTCAAGAATATAGGTAGCATAAATGTATTCAGTATCAAAAGGCGGATCCTTGCGCATCAGAATGACTTGCAAAGTATCAAGGGCTATCTCTTGTTCACTACCAAACTGGTACCATTGCTGTGGATTTTCTTCTACTGTGAGCAAACGGGTGCGGGCACGGGCTTCTCCTTGGTGCAGGTAGAGATCGTTCATTTCCATATAATGGATTTCCCAGCCACGTTTTTGTGCTTCCAACAGCATGGCAAAACTAGTGTCTTTCTTGATTTTGATGGATGAAATTGGATCCATCACTATACCGAGCTTGATCATTTCTTCTCCTTAACCCAGATCACCAAAACGTACTTGCAGTGCGGTAATTGCGGTGAGTGCCGTAGTTTCTGTCCTCAGGACGCGAGGCCCTAACAGGATATCAGTAAATTGATATTTTGCTGTCATTTCAATTTCTTCAGCGGTCAAGCCTCCTTCAGGCCCAATTAATAGGCGTACTTTTTCCACGGGCAGCGGGAGAGTATTGATGCTTTGGTTAGCACGGGGATGCAGATTTAATTTTAGGCTGTCATCATTTTCCTTGCACCATGCTTCAAGTAACATGACCGGACGGATCTCAGGAATACGATTACGTCCACACTGTTCACAAGCAGAAATGACAATTTTTTTCCATTGTTGTAATTTTTTCTCCAGTCTTTCCGCATCCAGTTTTACACCACAACGTTCAGAAAGTAATGGTGTGATAGTGCTGACACCGAGTTCCACGGATTTTTGGATGGTAAATTCCATTTTCTCACCGCGGGACATGACTTGCCCCAAATGCAGGTTCAGGGGGGATTCATGATCAGATAATTGGCTATTAAGGATACGCACCTGAACTGTTTTTTTACTGGCTTCAGTGATTTCTGCATCAAAAACCTGATTGCTGCCATCAAAGAGTTGTAATGCCTGCCCGTTACTCATTCTGAGTACGCGCCCAACGTGATTGGCTGCATCATCGCTCAGATAGATTTTGGCCCCTGCTGAGAGCGGTTCAGGGTGATAGATGCGGGGAATTCGCATATTTCTTCTTTCCTTCTTTTTCCGGATGTCTCCGGCATGGCGCAAACAGCCATATGACAAAATTGATTCATAGCCATGATAAATGAGCGCTGTTTGCGTGATCAAGCTATCTCTTATCTTCGGGAATACAGGATATATCCTTGCGAGCTGGCTCGCATATTTATTTTGTAATTGCTGTTTTAAATAAATATCTGTTGCCAATGATGGGAATAAAAAATTAGTATTCCTCCTGTCCTGATTGATATTGGGAAATATGGAAAGAATACAGTAACAAGGATGTTATTTACAAAAGAGGGATTTATAAGGTGGCTTTTTATAAAGGCATGGTATTTACGGGCGTAAAAGGTAATTTGTTATTTTAACTAACTTAGATTGTATAATAATAATGTTCTTCTGTAGCACTTTACTATTATTATCAGTTATTGATATTAAAACGTATAGTTTGCCGGATGTTATTACACTGCCTTTATTATGGATTGGGCTTTTATTTAATATTGATGCTCATCTGGTTCCAATAGAGAGTGCAATATACGGCGCCATATCAGGGTATCTATTTTTATGGTTTTTGTATTGGTTGTGTCGATACACCTTCAAGAAAGAGGGGATAGGCTATGGAGATCTTAAATTAACCGCAGCCATTGGTGCATGGTTGGGAGTGGAAATGATACCAATACTGATGCTGATGGCTTCATTATCTGGTCTGTTGGGGTTTATACTGATGGGATTGAAAAGGAGGTCTTACCCTGAATTTATCGCATTTGGGCCTTATTTATGTTTATCCGCAATAGTGTTGGTGGGGTTTTCACTGGGTGATCTTGATATTACTTCTGTCTAATATATTCTTAATCTTCCAAGTTAACAGAGCGGCTAACCAAGCAACAATTTGCAAATGAAGGGAAGGGGGATTTATAACAATAAGGCTTGAATATTTCTTTTAAAAAGTTCATTCTCTTACTATACCCAATGGATTTCAAGATGCAGCCAACAAAGCGGCAACTTGAAAGACGACGGGTATACGTTTATAGAGGAGATGAAATCTATTATGACATTAAAGATAACGGCTTTATTGGAAAATCAGGTTTTACTGATGCCAAATTGATTTGTCATCCTGAAGTTAAAAATGAAAGATATTATGGTTGGGTAATGACAAAGAATACAGCCTTGACATTCAAAAAATTATCCAAACAAATTGAACTCGAAAGATTTGATACTTTTTTTTCTAAGAATGAAATGCATATCAGTGATAATTTTTTATATTCAGGAGAAATAAGGAAAAAAGAAAATAAACAATAATTCATCATCGGTTGTATTGATGTTGATTGTAAACTGAGGGAAATAAAAAGTGGCGGAGAGAAAGGACTTGCACCTATAGTACACATTCTGCCCATGTTGGACGTTTGAAGCATCCAGATGGTTTAGGCTGCTTATTCTGCCATGCTGGATGTTAGAAGCATCCAGATGGTTAGGCAGCTCATCCTGTATACGGCTAGACGTTGGAAGCATCTAGTTGGTTTAGGCCGCTTATCCTGTATGCGCTAGACGTTTGAAGCATCTAGTTGGCTTTAGGCTGCTTACCCTGCATATTCTAGATGTTTGAAGCATCTAGTTAGCTGAGACTGCCAGCCTGTCTCTCCGCCGACTCCAACAATAAAAAAAGTGGGATTTTTATTCAAGCCGATTTATTGCGTTATGAATAAATGATCACAACTTCGGTTTATTTATTATTGCGAATCATAAAAAGGCACTAAATATCACACCGATTAAGATGAAGTTATGTTTATCTGATAAGTTTTCTCCATTATTAATGGTCTTATTTTATTAAATTTCATATGAAATTTAATATAAACTAATAATTTGTTTTTTGATACAGGTGTAATTATAGATTGTTGCCGTTTTTTCTGTGTACCGGGTTGTTTGAAATTGAGGTGATAAATTTCATTAAGATAATATTTCACATTTTATAATCATAGTGCCGATATTTTGACTTTCTTTGAGAATATATATTTTGGAAGGATGATGTTTTTTGAGGGGAATAATTCTTAGTTCCATATATTATTATGGCATGGCATGGCATGGCATGGCATGGCATTTGTATGTTGGAATAGTCAAGTTATATATCAATAATTATTATTTGTTAGATAAATATCTAAAATACGGACGTTGCTATCCACAACATCCGTATTATTTCAACTTACTGAGGCCACTTCATTTCGCCTTTTAATACTTTGGCACTTAGCTCAAGGCTGGATTCATCAGCAAGGTCTGGATAGTGATTTTTTATCGCTGTAATCAGCGCATCGGCATCTTTTGCTTTTGGTAATTCTTTTTCCAATGTGGTCAGATAATTTTGCGTGAAAGTCACGGAATCTAATGTCATTGATGAATTACCCAGATAATGGCCCGGCACAACCGTTTCAGGTTTTAAGCTCTTGATTCGATCCAATGTTTGTATCCAATGTTGGCGAGATTCTTTGGTTTGAGTGTCTGCAATCCATACATGAATATTGTCAGAAACAGTAACACCACCGACAACCGCTTTCAGTTTAGGAACCCAAACAAAAGTACGATCGGGAGCCGGGCCATCCAAACCTTCAACAATCAGTTTTTCACCATCAACGGTGAAAGTATTTCCTTTCAGTGGTTCAGGTACAATGACTTTCTTAGGAGCCTGATCGGTAAGAATTCCACCCCAATAGGCTAATTTACCGTCTTTGGTTTCATTGATCGCTTTGATGGTTTCCGGTGATGCAATGACCTTGGCTTTCGGGAAGGCTTCGGTGATGACATCAAGGCCAAAGTAAAAATCAGGATCGGATTGGCTGATATAGATCGTTGTCAGTTTCTTACCTGTCTGCTGGATCATTTTCACCAGTTCTTGAGCATCATTTTTCTTAAACTGGGCATCGATCAGAACAACTTCACGATCGCCACTGATGATTTCAGAAGAAACAGGGAAAATGCCTTTTTCACCCGGATTATAGATATCCAGTTTGAGATCGGTTGCTTGGGCCAGTGATGCCATTCCTAAAGAAAGGGTCGCCGCCAGAGCGATATTTGATGTTGTTTTGCGAGCCATAATCGAATTCCTATATCAAAATACTTATTTGCTTGAATGGCATGTATGATAGGTTGCATTTTTCGATTGAAAAACCACAAAATAAGCAATTATTTGTTGCATAGATCGCTCTAATTAGAGCGAGTAATGAGACGGTTAAAATGGATAGAGTCACAGCAGCACAGGTATTTGTCACGATTGTAGAGCAGGGAAGTTTAATCGCGGCAGCAGAACGTTTGGATATGTCGAGAGCGATGGTATCCCGGTATTTGGCTGAAATGGAAAAATGGGCAGGTATTCGCTTATTACATCGTACAACACGCAAGATTAGCCTGACCTCGGCAGGAGAGAGTGCTTATCAACGCAGTCTGAAGTTGATGGAATTAGCGGAAGCAATGCCTGTACAGCAATCATTGGGAGCGCAGACTTTGAAAGGATTATTGCGGCTGAGTTGTTCCCAATCATTGAGTACCAGTGCGCTGTCAGTCGCGATACCTGAATTTATGCGGCTATATCCACAGATCGCTGTCAATCTGCAAATGAATAATAAAGCCATCAACTTAATTGAGGAACGCATTGATTTAGCGATCCGTATCACCAATAATCTGGAACCAAACCTGATTGCCCGTCCATTATCGACTTGTCATTCTGTCGTTTGTGCTGCACCTTCTTATTTAGCTGGAAAACCTATCCCCCAAAATCCTGCGGACTTAGCATCACATAATTGCCTGACTTATAACTTTTTTGGCAAAAGTTTATGGCTGTTTGAAAAACAGCATGAGAAATATTCAGTTCCTGTCTGCGGTACGTTAAGTGCCAATGAATCGACGGTATTAATGGAGGCGACTTTGCAGGGAGCGGGGATAGCAATGCAGCCTTATTATTCTGTTTCTTCTCATTTGACGTCTGGGAAGTTGGTTGAGTTGTTACCTGATTATCAACCTCAGTCAATGGGGATCTATGGCATTTATGCCAGCCGCCAGAATATGCCCGCGACTCTTCGGGCGTTGTTGGATTTCTTGGTGAAGTGGTTTGCAACATCTCCTCATTGGCAGCAGTTAATGCTGAAAAGCTGAGGCCAACTTTAAGGGAAACTGAGCGGCTTGTTGTTTTAAATGATGAATAAAGATTTCAACTGGCTCTGAAGAGGGGCGGTGTATGGGTTTAATTAAACTCACTGTAAAGGGAATATCGATGCTGAATGGCCGGATGCAGATCCCTGCATTGTTATCTAAATAATCCAGCGCAGTGAGTGGGTTGACGATCGATAAACCGATACCTTCGTTGATCATGGCACAAATTGAGGCCGCGCTATGAGTTTCCATTACCATATTGCGATTGACATGATGCTCAGTAAAGATCGTGTCAATGAGCTGCCGGTAACTGTCTGTGATCGATAAGCTGATAAATTTTTGTCCGTGAAAATCTGCCGGGGTCAATTGTGATTTTTGACAGAGTGGGTGATTAATGGGCAAGACACAAACTTCATTTAAGGTTATCAACGTATCTTGCTCAGTACCTGCGGGAGTCTGTAAGTGCTCGGTCAGGCCAATATCATGGCGTTGTGCTGAGAGCCATTCTTCTAAGAGAGGAGATTCTTGTGGAATGATGGTCAATTTTGCTTCTGGGTAACACTGGATGAAGCTGCGACAGGCTTTTGGTAGCAAAGACTGAGAAAACATGGGCAGGCAAGCGATGGACAATTGTGCATGCTCAAACTGGCGAATACTGTCAGCCGCGTTGATTATTCTTTCCAGTCCATAATAAGAGCGTTGTACTTCTTCGAATAACCGCAATCCTTGCGCGGTGGGAAACAAGCGCCCTTTGATACGATCAAACAATTTGAATTTTAGTAACTGTTCCAGGCGGGCGAGTTCACGACTGACGGTTGGTTGCGAAGTTTTCAATAAGATTGCCGCATCAGTCAGGTTTTTAGTGGTCATTACTGCATGAAAAATTTCTATGTGTCGCCATGAAATATGTCGCCATGAGCAGGAATGCATATTATTTACCTCTTGTTACCTCGTGATGGAAAAACAGACTAATCGATATCATGAATGAATAGACTATAGCTAAATGGATATTTTTATTCCTGCCTTATTGTTGTCAATAATAAAGCATCTGCTGATTCTGTGAGGCACTTCAATGGCAATTTCAACTTTTCCTAATGGATTAGGGGAAAATTTTACCCCTGAGAATTTACTTCAATTACCTGTTCAGTATGGAACACCATTGTGGCTTTATGATGGCGATAACATCATTAAGAAAATCAAAAAATTAAAGCAGTTTGATGTTATCCGGTTCGCACAGAAAGCGTGTTCCAATACCCATATCCTGCGTTTAATGAGAGAGCAGGGCGTGAAAGTAGATGCGGTTTCGTTGGGGGAAATCGAACGGGCGCTTTATGCGGGCTTTCAACCAGGGCGCGATAGATCGGAGATTGTTTTTACTGCCGACGTGATTGATAAGGCAACGTTGCAGCGTGTTATTGAGTTGGATATTCCTGTCAATACTGGCTCTATTGATATGTTGGAACAGATTGGGGAATGTAAACCTGGTCATCCTGTCTGGTTGCGCATCAATCCTGGATTTGGGCATGGACACAGTCAAAAAACCAATACCGGTGGTGAAAATAGCAAACATGGTATTTGGTATCAGGATCTACCTTTGGCGATTGAAAAGATCCATCAGTATGGTTTGAAACTGGTGGGGCTGCATATGCACATCGGTTCAGGCGTGGATTATCAACATCTCGCCAATGTATGTAATGCGATGGTAGAGCAGGTCATATTATGCGGAGAAGACATCCAATCTATTTCAGCAGGAGGCGGATTATCAATTCCTTATAAAATCGGTGAGGAAACGGTAGATACTGAACATTATTACAGTTTATGGCATGAAGCCCGTCAGCGTATTGAACAACATGTGGGGCATCATGTTAAGTTGGAAATTGAACCCGGCCGTTTTCTGGTTGCTGAATCAGGGATCTTAATGGCAGAAGTGCGGGCGGTAAAATCTATGGGCCGCCGTCATTATGTGCTGGTGGATGCCGGCTTCAATGATTTGATGCGCCCGGCTATGTATGGCAGTTATCACCATATTTCTGTTTTGTCAGCGGATGGCAGTGATAATGGTGCGGATTTACAGAAAACGAATCTGAGCGAAACAAATCTGAGCGAAACCTTAGTTGCAGGGCCGTTATGCGAATCAGGTGATGTTTTTACTCAGTTGGAAGGTGGAGACGTTATCCCGCGCATGCTGCCTCAGGTAAGTGTCGGAGATTATCTGATCTTCCACGATACGGGCGCTTATGGCGCGTCTATGTCTTCGAATTATAATAGCCGTCCTTTGATTCCTGAAATTATGTTTACTGGCGGAGAAGCGCGTTTGATTCGTCGTCGCCAGACAATAGAAGAGTTGTTATCGTTGGAATCCATTTAAATAAAATACGGGGCAAATGCCCCGTATTTTATAATCATATTTTCTGGTCAGCATCAGGCTGCTTTAGTTTGACGCTGACTTTCAGGCTTTTTTGCTGAGTTTGGTACAGCAAATGCATCTGGCTCAAACTCATCGACATTGATTGAACGTAGTCGGCTGTTTTCAGCCTGTTTCAGGATATCAGCTTCTTCCTGAGTGATCTTATGTTCTGCCAATGCTGTTTCAGCTAATTTATCCAAGCGAGTAAAGCTCAGGTTTTTGCCTGCTTCGCGGCTCAAACGAGCATGGATTGGCTCTGCGGCGATAATATCGTGCAATGCAGCTTCCAATAACCCGTGAGGGTTGTGCTCACTTGGAGTCAGATATTGTCCACGTCCAATCCGGCTGCGGGTTGCGGAAGGAGTTTGTAATATCTGGGCCAGCTTGTGATCCAGTTTATCGGATGGTGCAGTATGTGCACGACCCAATGGGAAGACAATCACTCGCATTAAACCAGCAACTAAACGGTTAGGGAAATTGCGCAGTAAATCGTTCATAGCCAGTTCAGCTTGGTTCAGGCTATCTTCGACTGCCCATTGCACTAATGGCAAATCTTCTTTCTGGCGGCCTTCGTCTTCATAGCGTTTCAGTGCAGCGGAAGCTAAGAAAATTTGGCTCAGAATGTCCCCCAGACGGGCTGAAATGCGTTCACGGCGTTTCAGGCTGCCACCCAATACTCCCATTGAAACATCAGAGAGAAGGGCAAGGTTGGCACTTAACCGATTGATCTGTTGGTAATAACGGCGAGTTGCGTCATTGACTGGTGAGCTGCTGGTTCTGCCTTTAGTAATACCAAGCCACAGGCTGCGCAGGGTATTGCTGGCAACATGACCCAGATGACCAAACAGAGCCTTATCAAAGGCTTTAACATTATTACCCTCTGCTGCTGCGATTTCAGCCAGTACATAAGGATGGCAACGAATTGCACCTTGGCCGAAGATGATCATGCTGCGGGTCAGAATGTTTGCACCCTCTACGGTAATAGCAATGGGTGCGCCCTGATAGCTACGGGCAAGGAAGTTGGATGGCCCGAGACAAATGCCTTTACCGCCTGCGATATCCATTGCATCAATAAAAGAGCGTTGCCCTCTGTGAGTACAATGGTATTTCACGATAGCAGACAGAACAGCAGGTTTTTCGCCTTGCATGATACCGCTGGTAATCATGGTTGCAGCCGCATCCATCAGGTAAGAGTTACCTGCGATACGTGCCAATGGCTCTTCGATACCTTCCATTTTGCCGATTGGCAATTTGAACTGACGGCGAATATGGGAATAAGCACCAATTGCCATTGCAGCGCTTTTTAATCCTCCGGTCGCGTTGGATGGCAGGGTAATGCCACGACCAACGGACAGACATTCAACCAGCATACGCCAGCCTTGCCCTGCCATTTTCGGCCCACCAATGATGTAATCGATAGGAACGAAAATGTCTTTCCCACGGGTTGGCCCATTCTGGAATGGGACGTTCAATGGGAAATGTCTCTGACCAATTTCAACCCCCGGGGTGCTGGTTGGGATCAAAGCACAAGTAATGCCGAGTGATTCGGTCGTTCCCAGCAGATGGTCAGGATCGTACAGTTTGAATGCCAATCCCAGCACTGTCGCAATAGGAGCAAGCGTAATGTAACGTTTGTTCCAGTTCAGTCGCATCCCAAGAACTTGTTCACCTTGCCATTCACCCATACAGACCACGCCTGTATCAGGGATAGCGCCGGCATCGGAGCCAGCTTCTGGGCTGGTTAAGGCAAAGCAAGGAATTTCTTCGCCACGGGCAAGACCTGGCAGGTAACGTTTTTTCTGTTCATCAGTGCCATAGTGTTGCAGCAATTCGCCCGGTCCCAGAGAGTTAGGGACACCGACGGTAATCGCCAGAATACCGGAGACACCTGCGAGTTTTTGCAGTACCTGAGATTGGGCATAAGCGGAAAATTCCAGACCACCGTATTCTTTCTTGATGATCATGGCAAAGAAGCGATGTTCCTTCAGATACGCCCAAAGTTCTGGAGGTAAGTCAGCCAATTCATGGGTGATTTCGAAATCATTTGCCATGCGGCAGGCTACTTCGACCGGACCATCAATAAATGCTTGTTCTTCTGCGGTTAACTGTGGTTTTGGATAGTTGTGCAGTTTTTGCCAGTCAGGGCTGCCACGGAACAGATCGCCTTCCCACCAGGTTGTTCCTGCATCAATGGCTTCTTTCTCTGTGGTGGACATGCTTGGCATAACCTTGCGGAAAGCTTTTAAGCCGGGAGCAGAGAAGAGAGAAATACGTATTGGTGTAAAGACAAGAGGAAACAGGACAATCGCGAGTGGTAACAGCAACCAGTAACTCCAAAGGCCGGTGATGCCCATGACTAAAGTATAGGCAACAAGCAATAAACTACTGAGAGTCAGGCTGACTTTGCGGTAACAAAGCCCGCCAAGCAAGACTAAAAACAAAATAATGCTGAGAGCGGTCATAGTAAAAACTCCTGTAAATCTCAGGTTGAGTTGTCAGAGGTCTGACCTGTTGTGATGTCCTTCTTTTGTAGATGAGGAAAAGGTTTTTATCAATGTATTTACATCTTAATTACAATCTAGCTCACAAAGTGATTGTAGTTTTACACGTGAGAATTTCATGGAGATGTGATGGCATCTTCTTTCAAGAGGGGGAATCCGTTACACTGAATAACTGATGTTATTAATCCCGAAGACCTTTCAGGAGTATGAGTTCATGTATCAAGATCTGATCCGCAGTGAATTATCTGAAGCCGCAGACGCGCTGGCTAAATTCCTTAACGATGATGCGAATATTGACGCTATTCAAAAAGCGGCTGTTTTGCTGGCTGATTCATTCAAGGCAGGAGGAAAAGTGCTGTCTTGTGGCAATGGTGGCTCGCACTGTGATGCTATGCATTTTGCGGAAGAATTGACAGGCCGTTACCGCGAAAACCGTCCGGGATATCCGGCGATTGCAATTTCCGATCCTAGCCATTTATCCTGCGTGAGCAATGATTTTGGTTATGAATATGTATTTTCCCGTTACTTAGAAGCTGTAGGCCAGAAAGGTGATGTGTTATTGGGCATTTCGACTTCAGGGAATTCAGGTAACATCATCAAGGCGATTGAAGCCGCTCGCGCTAAGGGAATGAAAGTCATTACGCTGACGGGTAAGGATGGCGGAAAAATGGCTGGAACAGCAGATGTTGAAATTCGGGTACCACATTTTGGTTATGCGGATCGTATTCAGGAAATTCATATCAAAGTGATTCATATCTTGATTCAGTTGATTGAAAAAGAAATGGTAAAAGCCTGATTGCAGTTTGTTAGGGGTAGGCGATGTGTGAATTACTTGGCATGAGTGCCAATGTGCCAACAGACATTGTTTTTAGTCTGAGTGGCTTGATTCAGCGTGGAGGGCATACCGGTCCCCACAAGGATGGCTGGGGGATCACTTTCTATGAGGGATTGGGATACAGGACGTTTAAAGACCACCAATCCAGTTGTTACTCACCTGTGGCTCAATTTGTACAAGGCTACCCGATCAAATCAGAAGTGATTGTGGCTCATATTCGCCAGGCAAACCGAGGTAATGTTTCTCTGGTGAATACCCATCCGTTTACCCGTGAACTATGGGGCAAATATTGGACTTACGCCCACAATGGACAACTGAAGGGATATAGTAAGCTGAAAACGGGGAATTACAGCCCTGTAGGTGAAACAGACAGTGAATGGGCATTTTGCTGGATATTACATCAATTATCCTTGAAATATCCTAAACGTCCTTCCAATTGGCCTGCGGTCTTTAAGTTCATTGCATCTTTGGCTGACCAATTGAGGGCAAAAGGTGTTTTCAATATGCTGTTGTCAGATGGCGAATTTGTCATGGCTTATTGTTCAACCCAATTACATTGGATCACGCGTCGTGCTCCTTTCGGCAAGGCTAAATTACTGGATCAGGATGTTGAAATTGATTTTCAGCAGCATACCCAGCCAGGGGATGTTGTATCAGTGATTGCCACCCAGCCCTTAACCGGAAATGAAAATTGGCATCGGATTGAATCCGGAAACTATGTGTTATTTCAGCTTGGAAATCGTATAGTTTGATTCAGTACTCCAGAAGGATGAAGGATTTCCAGTTTTTTCGTTAACAACATATCGCCCGTCTATTATGCTGATAGTGGCTGGTATGCCAGTGTTGGCAAAATACTCATAGGCGGGCTGTAATTGTTTCCAGAATTGGTAGTTGTCGTTATGTTTATGCCGTCCCATATTCTGTGACGTCATTCTGAAGGGATAAATATTGATCTTGATTTCATGTTGTCCATGATAAAGTGCCTTTTCCGCGTATTGGTATATTTCCTCTATATAGCGATTGGTCATGGCGTAACATCCAATGGATTTGCATTCACCATGAATCATTAAATTATTGCCAGAATAACCTTTGGATTTATCGAACTCATTAGGAAAGCCCAGATTAATGGCCCGATAATAGCGGCTATTCGGATTTAACTGTTTAATGCTGACATGGTAAAACCCTTCCGGGCTTTTGAAATCATCTTTCAGTGTTTTGGGACCAAGTCCGCCAGAGTAATTACAGATAGGGTAGCTTTGTGTTAATTGATAACGGCCATTTCTGTTTTTTGTATAAAGTTCAAGAAGTTTTTCTTCCTTGAATATTTGAATGAAAATTTCGGCGCCAATTTGTTTCAATGGTGCCTGTTTGGTTGATGGCTTGTCGGTTGATGGCTTGAGCCACGATAAACCACTTTGTGTGGCAGCAAAAAGCGGCATATGTAATAGCAATAAGCTCAATGAAAGGTAAAGAACCGTTTTTTTCATAACATAACCGTGCAAAAAAGGTAATAAATTGATGAAATGTTGAGTTTAGGGTTGTCATGTTTTGGCGAAATATAGAGTAAAAGATAGCAGTGATCTCCAGTCTCTGTGAAGTTACTTTTTGGTCAAAAATTACACCATTGTAGGTAAAAGTGAGGGTTGAATTCGCCTTTACCGAGTAATTAACTGTTCAGCAGAGAAATTATTCCTATTTGCTTGAGCTAAGTCACTCGATTAATCAGACAGCCAGTGGGGGAGATGTTAGAATTACCGCCGGCGAAACTTAAGAGAAAATTGTAACGATTATCGGAGTGAATAACTTGAGATATATGTCGCTCAAGGTGTTTTTTTATTACTGAAGTCGCTGCATTACCCCAGGGAAATATCGCAGGGTAATTTGTAGCATATGATTTAACTGATAAACTTGTGCAAATCTTATGATTAAAATTAAAAAAGGACTCAACCTCCCGATAGCAGGAGCGCCTGCCCAAGTTATAGAAGATGGTCCGACAATTCGCCATGTTGCCTTACTGGGCGAAGAATATGTTGGAATGCGTCCTTCTATGCTGGTTAAGGAAGGTGAGTATGTCAAAAAAGGTCAAATTCTTTTTGAAGATAAGAAGAATCCAGGGGTTGTTTTCACCAGTCCCGCAAGTGGGAAAGTTGTAACCATCGGACGTGGTGAACGTCGTGTTCTGCAATCTGTCGTCATTGAATTGAATGGTGATGAAAAAATCACGTTTGATCGTTATGATCGTGCAGAACTTGCTGGTTTAAGCCGTGAACAAGTAGAAAAGAATCTGCTTGCATCTGGGTTGTGGACTGCATTGCGTATACGTCCTTTCAGTCATTCTCCTGTTCCCGGTTCCACACCAAAGGCAATCTTTGTCACGGCAATGGACACCCAGCCACTGGCTGCTGATCCATTGGTCGTTATTGCAACACAGGAAGAGGCTTTTGTTGATGGCCTGAATATTCTGTCAAAATTGACAGATGGAAAAATCCACGTTTGTCACGGCGCTGGAAAGATTCCAACAGCAGGAAACAACGCTCAAATTACCTATAACCAGTTTGCAGGTCCACATCCCGCAGGTCTGGTTGGCACCCATATTCATTTTATTGAGCCTGTCAGTGCCCAAAAAACGGTATGGCATCTGGGTTATCAGGATGTCATTGCTATTGGCAAGCTATTTACTACCGGTGAACTTTACACTGATCGTGTGGTATCTCTGGCAGGGCCGCAGGTTAAATCACCCCGTTTAGTACGCACCCAATTGGGCGCTGATTTGCTGGAATTGACGCAAGATCAGCTGAAAGAGGGTGAAAACCGCATTATTTCTGGTTCTGTATTGTGGGGTACAAAATCAGATGATGCTCGTCATTACCTTGGTCGTTTCCATACTTTGGTTTCAGTTCTTACTGAAGGTCGTGAAAAAGAGCTGTTAGGTTGGATTGCACCAGGGGTTAATAAGTTCTCCATTACCCGTACCACTATTGGCCATTTCCTGAAAAAGAAACGTTTCGCTTTCTCAACCACAACAAATGGTGGAGAGCGTTCAATGGTGCCAATTGGCAACTACGAGCGTGTGATGCCATTGGATATTATGGCAACACATCTGTTGCGTGACTTGCTTGCAGGCGACACTGACAGTGCTCAGGCACTGGGTTGTCTGGAGCTGGATGAGGAAGATTTGGCACTGTGTACCTATGTTTGCCCCGGCAAATATGAGTACGGTCAGGTATTGCGTGACGTGCTGACTAAGATTGAGCTGGAAGGGTAATTCATGGGCCTGAAAAATTTATTTGAAAAGGTAGAACACCACTTTGAGGCCGGTGGCAAACTGGAAAAATATTATCCTCTCTATGAGGCAGTGAGCACCGTTTTCTATACGCCGGGAATAGTAACAAAAGGGCGTTCTCACGTCCGTGATGCCATCGATCTCAAACGTATGATGATTTTGGTATGGCTATCTGTCTTTCCTGCCATGTTCTGGGGAATGTACAACGTTGGTAATCAGGCGATTCCAGCCCTGACCCACTTATACAGCGGAGATGCCTTACAGCAAGTATTGTCTTCTGATTGGCATTACGTACTTGCTCAGTATCTTGGTGCGTCATTGACACCAGATGCCGGGTGGGGCAGCAAAATGTTGCTGGGAGCGATCTACTTCCTGCCAATTTATGCTGTTGTTTTTGCTGTTGGTGGATTTTGGGAAGTTTTATTCGCCATTATCCGCAAACATGAAATCAACGAAGGTTTCTTTGTCAGCTCCATTCTGTTTGCATTGATTGTGCCGCCGACACTGCCATTGTGGCAGGCTGCATTGGGGATTACTTTCGGTGTTGTGGTTGCGAAAGAGATCTTCGGTGGTACAGGTCGTAACTTCCTGAACCCAGCGCTGGCGGGGCGTGCTTTCCTGTTCTTTGCTTATCCTGCTCAGATTTCAGGTGATTTGGTTTGGACGGCGGCTGATGGCTTTTCTGGGGCGACGCCATTGTCTCAGTGGGCAACAGCAGGTAGCCACGGTCTGGTGAATACCATTACCAGTCAACCTGTAACCTGGATGGATGCTTTTATTGGTAACATTCCGGGCTCAGTTGGTGAAGTCTCCACTCTGATGATTTTCATCGGCGGTGCCATCATTCTTTTCGCCCGTATTGCTTCATGGCGCATCGTTGCTGGTGTGATGCTTGGTATGATTGCCACGTCTTACCTGTTTAATGCGATGGGTTCTGACACTAACCCAATGTTCGCTATGCCGTGGTACTGGCATATGGTTCTGGGTGGCTTCGCTTTTGGCATGATCTTTATGGCTACTGACCCGGTTTCCGCTGCATTTACGGATAAAGGGAAATGGGCATACGGTATTCTGATTGGTGTTATGTGTATTTTGATCAGAGTAGTAAACCCAGCCTATCCAGAAGGGATGATGTTGGCGATTCTGTTCGCTAACCTGTTCGCGCCACTGTTCGATTATCTGGTCGTGCAGGCCAATATTAAGCGGAGGAAAGCCCGTGGCTAATGATAAACCAAAAAGTAATGACAGCATCGGCAGAACGTTTCTTGTTGTTTTTGTGCTGTGTCTTGTGTGTTCGATTGTTGTTGCCGGCTCAGCAGTTGGCTTGAAAGCGCAGCAACAGGAACAAAAGTTACTGGATAAACAGCGCAATATTCTGGATGTAGCGGGTTTATTAAAGCCTAATATGACGACAGCAGAAATCAAAGAAACCTATATCAGCCGTATTCAACCTGAATTGCTTGATTTGAAAACAGCAACGTTGGAAAAAGGCAATGGTGATTTTGACCTGAACAATGCGCTTCGCAGTGATGAAACTAGCATTGCTTTGTCTCCAGAGCAGGATTTGGCGAAAATCCGTCGTCGCGCCAATATGGCAGAAGTTTATCTGGTCAAGGATGAGCACGGCAAAACCACTGAATTGGTTCTGCCAATATATGGCTCTGGGTTGTGGTCAATGATGTATGCCTTTATTTCCATTGATGTTGATGGCGTAACATCCCGCGGCATTACTTACTATTCCCATGGTGAAACCCCGGGTTTGGGTGGTGAAGTTGATAACCCACAATGGCGTAAGCAATGGGTAGGTAAAAAACTCTATAACCCACAGGGTGCTCCTGCGCTTAAGATCGTTCGTGGTGGTGCGGGTGATAACCCTTACGGTGTAGATGGCTTGTCCGGTGCGACTCTGACCTCTAACGGTGTTCAGCATATGTTTGATTTCTGGCTGGGTGATAACGGTTTTGGCCCATTCCTGAAAAAAGTGCGCGAAGGAGCCTTGAAAGATGGCTGATAACAAAGAGATAAAACGCGTCCTTCTCGGGCCGCTGTTTGATAATAACCCAATTGCATTGCAGGTTTTGGGGGTTTGTTCAGCGCTGGCTGTTACCACCAAACTGGAAACTGCATTGGTTATGACGCTTGCTGTAACACTGGTGACAGCATTTTCTAACTTTTTTATTTCATTGATTCGTAACTATATCCCCGGCAGTGTGCGAATCATTGTACAGATGGCGATCATTGCGTCGCTGGTGATTGTGGTAGACCAGATTTTGCGGGCGTATGCCTACGAAATCTCCAAACAGTTATCGGTGTTTGTTGGCCTCATCATCACGAACTGTATCGTCATGGGGCGTGCTGAAGCCTATGCCATGAAGTCACCACCCGTTGAAAGCTTCATGGATGGTATCGGCAACGGATTAGGCTATGGCGTTATTCTGTTGTTGGTTGGCTTCTTACGCGAACTGTTTGGTTCAGGAAAATTGTTCGGTATGACGGTGCTGGAATCTGTCAAAAATGGCGGCTGGTATCAGCCAAATGGCCTGTTTCTGCTGGCGCCGAGTGCATTCTTCATTATTGGTATGCTGATTTGGGGTCTGCGGACGCTGAAACCTGCGCAGGTTGAGAAGGAGTAACAAACAAAATGGAACATTATATTAGTTTGTTTGTCCGCGCAGTCTTTATCGAGAATATGGCGTTATCTTTCTTTCTCGGTATGTGTACGTTTCTGGCGGTATCAAAGAATGTGAAGACAGCTTTTGGCCTGGGTGTTGCTGTAACTGTTGTGCTGGGAATTTCTGTTCCTGCCAATAACCTTGTCTACAATCTGGTACTCCGTGATGGAGCCTTGATGGATGGGGTTGACCTGAGCTTCCTGAACTTCATTACCTTTATCGGGGTGATTGCTGCACTGGTACAGATCCTTGAAATGATCTTAGACCGTTATGTACCGGCTCTTTACAATGCGCTGGGGATTTTCCTGCCGTTGATTACGGTTAACTGTGCAATTTTCGGTGGTGTTTCTTTCATGGCACAGCGTGACTATAACTTTAGTGAATCCATCGTATATGGTTTCGGTTCAGGTATGGGCTGGATGCTGGCGATTGTTCTGATGGCTGCTATCCGCGAAAAAATGAAATATGCGGATGTTCCGGCTGGTCTGAAAGGATTGGGGATCACCTTTGTCACCACCGGTTTGATGGCATTGGGCTTTATGTCCTTCTCCGGTGTGCAGCTCTAAAGGCGGGAAGAATTCATGGATATAATCATTCTAGGCGTAGTAATGTTTACCCTGATTGTGTTGGTACTGACGGCAATGATTTTGTTCGCAAAATCCAAGTTAGTGAACACCGGGGATATTAAAGTTGAAGTCAACGGTGATGAGGATAAAAGTTTCTCAGCCCCTGCCGGTGACAAGTTGTTGAATATGCTTTCCAATCAGGGAATTTTTGTGTCCTCTGCTTGTGGCGGCGGTGGCTCTTGTGGTCAGTGCCGTGTGAAAATCAAGGAAGGCGGTGGTGATATCCTGCCAACCGAGCTTTCTCACATCAATAAGCGTGAAGCGAAAGAAGGCTGCCGTTTGGCATGTCAGGTTAACGTTAAGCAAGACCTGAAAATCGATTTGCCAGAGGAAATCTTCGGCGTTAAGAAATGGGAATGTGAAGTTATCTCCAACGATAACAAAGCAACCTTCATTAAGGAATTGAAGCTGAAAATTCCTGATGGGGAAGTTGTTCCATTCCGTGCAGGGGGTTACATTCAGATTGAATGTCCTCCACACGTTGCCCGTTATTCTGATTTTGATGTGCCACAGGAATACCGTGAAGATTGGGATAAATTCAATCTGTTCCGTTATGTTTCTGACGTCAGCGAGCCGACGGTTCGTGCTTACTCAATGGCTAACTACCCAGAAGAACACGGCATTATCATGCTGAACGTGCGTATCGCTACGCCACCACCAAGAAACCCGGATGTGACTCCGGGTATTATGTCTTCTTATATCTGGTCACTGAAAGCGGGTGATAAGGTGACCATTTCCGGCCCATTCGGTGAATTCTTTGCGAAAGATACTGATGCTGAAATGATCTTCATCGGTGGTGGTGCGGGTATGGCACCAATGCGTTCTCACATTTTTGATCAGCTCAATCGTCTGAACTCCAAGCGTAAGATCTCTTTCTGGTATGGTGCGCGTTCCAAGCGTGAAATGTTCTATACCGAAGATTTCGACCAACTGGCGGCAGAAAATGAGAACTTCACATGGAATGTGGCATTGTCTGATGCTCTGCCGGAAGATAACTGGGATGGTTACACAGGTTTTATCCATAACGTCCTGTATGAAAACTATCTGAAAGATCATCCGGCACCAGAAGACTGCGAATTCTACATGTGTGGGCCTCCGGTTATGAACGCAGCGGTCATCAAGATGTTGAAAGACCTCGGCGTAGAAGATGAAAACATCCTGTTGGATGATTTCGGTGGCTGATGTTTGTAACATTTTGATTTAACGACAAGCGCCCACACATAGTGGGCGCTGACGATTCAGAAAGAGCCAAAATGAGTCAGAAAGAGTGAATTATGCTGAGTAAAAAAATTATCCACTGGGGTGTATTGTTGTTTTCCGTTGTGCTACTGGCGGCATGTGGTAGCCCTGAACAACAAAACCTGAATGGGCAAACAATGGGGACGTATTACTCCGTTAAATATGTTGCTGATTCATCTTCACCTGCTCCTGAATACCTGCAAAAAGAGATTGACAGGTTATTGGAAGAAGTGAACGACCAGATGTCCACTTATCGGCCAAATTCTGAATTGAGTCGTTTTAATCAAAGCCGTGAAGTGAATAAACCTTTTCCGGTTTCTGCCGCTACAGCGAAAGTTGTCAAAGAAGCGATCCGAATCAATCAACTGACAGACGGCGCATTGGATGTCACTGTTGGCCCATTGGTGAATTTGTGGGGATTCGGGCCGGAAGGACGAATTACTAAAGCCCCGACGGATGAAGAATTAGCGACCCGTCGTGCCTGGACAGGCATCAATAACTTGTCTGTTGAAGGGAATAACCTGATTAAATCTATTCCCGAACTTTATGTTGACCTTTCTTCCATTGCCAAAGGTTATGGCGTTGATGTTGTCGCTGAGTATCTGGAATCCCAGAATATCAAAGATTACATGGTGGATATTGGGGGGGAAGTTCGTACATCGGGTAACAATGGTAAAGGGAATCCGTGGCGGATAGCGATTGAGAAACCATCGGATAGTGGTATGGCACAGAGTGCGCAAGAGATTATTGAGCCGGGTAATATGTCCATAGCGACATCAGGTGATTACCGTAACTATTTTGAACAAAATGGTATTCGTTACTCTCACACCATTAATCCTAAAACCGGCAGGCCGATCACGCATAATCTGGTTTCAATCACTGTGATTGCTCAGACCTGTATGGGTGCTGATGGCTTTTCTACAGGATTAGATGTATTAGGGCCAGAAAAAGGCATGGAAGTAGCTGAGAAACTGAATATCCCGGTCTTTATGATTGTTAAAACCAAAGACGGTTTTGAAGAGCGCTATAGCCCGGCTTTTAAGGCATACTTACAGAAGAAATAAGAGAGGGGAAAGGTTATGGAAGTTTTTATTGCTGCTTTTATCTTTTTCCTGCTGTCTTTTGCAGGAATGGCGTTGGGCTACATCTTTAAGCGTAAGAGCATTCAGGGAAGCTGTGGTGGTTTGGGAAGCATTGGTGTAGAAAAAGTCTGTGATTGTCCTGAACCTTGTGATGCCCGCAAAAAACGCATGGCAAGGGAAGCTGCTCGTCTTGCACAATTGGAGAAAAATCGTATTCTTTAATGCGATAATGCCGTTAAAAGACTTTACGATTAAAAAAGTAACCCGCTGCCAGATAAACAGCGGGTTTTTGCTTCCCGTTCAGTAAAGTTATCAGATGCTGCATATCATCATTCAAAGTGTGTTGAAAGGATGACACTTTCTATGAGCCTGATGTAAGTAGTTCTTCACTGAACTGATTGAGATATCTAAATCTTTCGCGACTTCTTTGTAACACCAGCCTTGCAGTTGCGTGAGCAAAAAAGCCTGCCGCACTTTTGCTGGAAGCTCATCAAGTGTTTTATCTATCTTTTCTAGCTGTTCTAACAATACGAGCTGATACTCAGAAGAATTTGATGAAATTTCGGGTATTGCATTGATATATGCCAGATAGTTGTCTTCGAGCTTTTTTCTACGATAGTAATTGGAAAGGGTTCTGCGTGCTATCGTCATTAAAAAAGCTCTTGGCTGACGGATAGTTTCCAGATCTGGAGATAGCATCAGTTTGATGAAGATCTCATGGGTGAGATCTTCGGCATGGTTTGGGCAGGCACTGTTTTGTCTGATCCAGTTGCATAACCAATGGTGGTAATCGGAATAGAGTTTCTGGACGATTTCATTGTGCCCAAATGTGCTTTTTTGCACCGCCATGATGTTATTGCCTGATGGGATAGAGTAAATATGATAATAATTATTATTTGTATTTGGCGAGAGGAAGTCAACGCAGCATTCTAGACATCACCCCCTTAAAAATTAAGAGGGTGAGAAATTGAGTGGTTAAAGGTCAGTTAGAATTGTTGTGAAATACTGAATTTGTAATTACGGCCAATACCAGAAATCGCATCCCCTGTACCCCCTAAGTATGGATAATAATCGCGGTTGAACAGGTTATCGACAGTGATCCGGGCTTCAAAGCCTTCCATAAAAGTAGGGCGCCAGCTTGCGAACAGTCCATGCAGGGCGTAGCCCTTACTCTTAGGTAGTGACCAGGATTTAACCAATGGTTCATCATCTGCGGGTGAACGGTCTTGCTTACGGAAAAAATCACCTTTCCATCCCATTACCATCTGCCATTGTGGGATCTTGAACCCTAACATAGCATGGGCAGAAGTTGGCGGTATTTCCGAAATCCAGGATTTATGTCCTGACCATGGATCGCGCATAGAAGTATCACGCTGGCCACGCATAGCAGAAAGCGAGAATTTTCCGAATAATGTACGGCTGTCGTAGAAGGTTTCTACCTCCAGCCCCTCAATAGTATATCCCGGCAGGTTACGATAGTTTGCTTGTGGTTTTTCACAGTTGTAGTAAGGTACTAAGCCATCGGCCTGGGCTTTACAATAAACCCCACGTCTTTTAAAGATCTCATCTTTGCCACGGTTACGGAATAAGGTGGTACGGATTTGCAAGCTGTCATCTTCAAGTATCATATTATTGAAGTCGAGAATTGCACCGAGGCGTATCCCTGTCATTCTTTCAACATCAAGATTACGGCTGGAGCCTTTAAGGCTACCGGCTCCTTGTACCTCATATTGTTCATCAACTACTGGTGCACGCCATGTATGGCTGATATCTGCAAACAACGAAAGGTTTTTATTTGCTTGCCACATCATGCCTAAATGAGGTGACCAACCAGTATAGGTTACACTGCTATAGTCATGATTGACTTCTGGTGATTTATCGTTATACATGGATGCGTTATTTTCTCTCCCTATATTTTTGATATGGTCATAGCGAACACCCGGTGTAACGGTGACGCTGCCTATTTTCAGGGAATCTTGAATATAGAAGCTGTAAGTTGATTGATCTCCAGCAGGCATATAGCCTGGTTGATAATAACCATAGTTGTATTTTTTATTCTTTATTTTGTCTTTATCAAATATCAGTACATTGCGTTCGTTTTTATGCCAACGGATTCCCACCAATAATTCATGTTCGATAATACCCGTTGAAAATACGCTGTTATTGTTGATATCTATCAGATTATCGGTGTAATCAACCCAGCTCTGATTGCCCATTAATCCACTGAAAGAAGCTGAAGAATCTTCAGGGCGGCTATCGTTTTGCTTGGTTTTGGAATAAGCATAGGTCATCGTCAAATTTATCCATGGGTTATCTTCCGGGGCGATATTCCATTTAGCAGAGTAACTTTGATCAATTTGATCGCGAAAGACCAGCTTTCTTTTCCATGCCCCATCCCAGCCATATTTTTTTATATCACTGGCAGACGGCACATTCATTTTATTCCGTTTGGCCGCCCAAGGCTGCCAGCCATCTGATTCAGATCGCATAGCAGATAAGCTAATCGTATGGGCGTCACTGGGATAAAAGTTGGTTTTCAATAAATAGGACGTTTGGTTATTTTGCGAATATTCAAAACGTGTGCCATCAGGGCGTTTAATATTATGTCCATTGCGCTTGCTTACATAGAGTAATCCATCCGCAAAGCCGTTAGGATCTCTGCCATATATTGCTCCGCTATTGATCCACTGCCTGTCATTTGTGTGGTAGCTCTGTTTAACAAAGCCACCCCAATCTTCATCAGGACGTAATAAGTCGTTGGCATCTTTTGTCACAATTTTGACAGATCCACCAAATCCACCATTACCGTTGAGTAAATTGTGTGGCCCTTTATCAACCTCTACACGTTTGATTAATTCAGGTTCAATAAAAACGGAACCTTGCTGATACTTCTCGAATCCTTTTGGTGCATCGTCCAGTGTAATTTTGATATCTTCCTGGTCTCCCATTCCCCAGATATTCAGCGTTTGCCCGCCGGGGCGCGGCGAACCTGACATTGAAACACCGGGAAGCTGATCGAGCAATTGGGCAACGTTATCAGCCTGAGTCCGGTCAATATCTTCCTTTTTAAGCGCTGAACTGCCCGCACTGGTGCTGTTGTGTAAACTTCCTACAACGGAAAGTGAGGGTAATTTTACTACCTCATTTTTCTTTTCAGGTTTCTGTTCAGTTGGATTTTCTATCGCGTAAGCAAAGCCGGAGAAGGCAGAACTCAACACGAGTGTCCCTGATACTGTGCCTCTTAAAATGTGTTGGATCACGCTTGTGATTGGGCGTTTTTCTAATTTTTGACTATTATTTGCCATAAATTTCCTGAAATATGATCAAGTAAAATATTTTCATTGCTATAAGTCACCTGAGAAACTAAATCAGGTAAATAAAAATGAGAATTATTTTTGTTAAATGTGTTTTGCTGAAGAATGTATAGTCTTTATTCATTGCAGTTGATTGAAATAATTGTTTATTTCGTTACGCCTTCTCTGATGCTGACTAGTGTTGGCAATGAGATCAAAGTGCTTATGGGATGTTGTGGCACAGAATAGCCAGAACACTCATTGGCGAGGTCATTTCCGTAAGTGCAAGGGGTTAGTCAATGAACAAAAAGATACTGAGTTCTCTTATCTTGGCAGGTATCGTGGCACTGATTGCTGGCTGTGATGATGCTTCTAAAAAGGCAGAAGATGTTGCACAGCAAACCGAAGATAAGGCAGCACAAATGAAAACCGATACTGAACAGAAATCCACAGGCATATTGGATAGTGCAAAAGAGAAATCACAAGGATTAAAGGAAAAAGCCCTGAGTGAGAGTCATAGTATGGCTGATAAATCCAAGGAAGTGCAAAATCAGGTTACTCATTCTGTCAATGATATCACTGAGCAAATGAAGTCTAAGGCAGCAGATGTCCAGAATCAGGCAGCCAAGGCAGCAAACGATATGATAGATAGTATGAAATCGAAAACTGAGGATATACAACATCAGGCCACCGACAAGATTAATCAGCTTTCAGATGGAATGAAATCGAAAACGGAAGAAATAAAATCTGAAATCGATAAAAAAACGGATGGTTTAATCAATAGCCCTAAAGATGAAAGTGGTAAAAAAGAAGAAAGATAATTTATCGGTTTAATAATCTGTTAGAGTGAAATAAATAACACCAGAAGGGTGATCTGTAAATGATCACCCTTATTTTTTACATGATTTCAGCCAAATAATTTTTATATCTTTCTGGCTTGACTTAATTATCTGTTTAAAAGTAGTTTATAGGACTCTGAAAAACAGACTCAGGATATAATAATGAAAATAAAACACAGCATAGGAAGACAGGATTTAGCGTTGATAGAACAAGCCTTTTTTATTCGCAAACAGGTATTTACGGATGAACAGGGATTTGATGCCGAAATTGATATTGACGAATATGATGATATCGCCTTACATGTGGTGATATTTGATGATGAAAAGCCAATAGGCGTCTTACGGGCGATCCCGCAAGACGATAACATGCTTAAAGTCGGGCGGGTTGCGGTATTGAAAGATTACCGTGGACAGGGAATTGGCCGTGATGTCATGAAGTTTATTGAGGATTATGGGCGAAAAAATAAAGTGACAACCATTGGGTTATCGTCACAATGTCATGCTCGACCATTTTATGAAAGTCTTGGTTATCAGGCTCAGGGAGAAATTTATTTGGAAGACGGCGCAGAGCATATTTTCATGACATTGGATTTGACATAATTATTTCTATTGGAAATAGAAATACGGGAAAAATTTCCCGTATTAGAGTTTTATTCCATATCGCGAAAATAAATTTATTAATTATTTTTTACTGACTGGCGAACTGGTGCGCCATTGGCAACATAATATTTAACCTGACTACGTGGCAGAGGAGAAATACCACGAATTTTATCAGCAATTTTTTCTGCCATCATAATCGTCGTGGCATTCAAATTACCCGTTATGATTTCCGGCATAATGGAAGCATCGATAACACGCAAATTTTCAACACCATGCACACGTCCCTGACCATCCACGACAGCCATTTCATCTGTTCCCATTTTGCAACTGCATGATGGGTGAAATGCTGTTTCGGCATGTTCACGAATAAAGGCATTTAGCTGTTCATCTGTCTGGATTGCAGCGCCGGGGCTGATTTCACGTCCACAATACGGAGCCAATGCGGACTGTGCCATAATTTCCCGTGTAATGCGAATAGCATCGCGGAATTCCTGCCAATCTTGCTCCGCTGATATATAGTTGAACAAAATGCTGGGATGTTGACGCGGATCTCGTGACTTAATTTTCACTCGGCCACGGCTTGGGGAACGCATGGAACCCACGTGAGCCTGAAAGCCATGTTGTTTGACGGCATTGCTGCCGTTGTAATTAATAGCAACGGGTAGGAAGTGAAACTGAATATTTGGCCAGGCAAATTTCTCATTGGTACGAATAAATCCGCCAGCTTCAAATTGATTGCTGGCACCAATGCCGGTTCCTTTGAATAGCCATTCAGCACCAATTTGAGGCTGGTTATACCATTTCAAAGCGGGATAAAGGGAGACAGGCTTGAGGCATTCATACTGCAAGTACATCTCAAGATGATCTTGTAGATTTTGCCCGACGCCCGGCAATATTTGCACCGCAGGAATGCCGAACTCGTTTAATACTTCTTCAGGGCCAATGCCTGATCGTTGCAAAATTTGTGGGGAAGCAATCGCACCGGCACAGAGTAACACCTCTTTACGTGCTTTTGCCTGTGTTAATGCCGGGCTATTGCCCCGGTAAAAATTGACGCCAACAGCCGTTTTTCCTGCAAATTCGAGGGTATCAGTCAACGCATGGGTAATGATAGTGAGATTAGCACGTGATCGCGCTTGATCCAGATAACCACGGGCTGTACTGGAACGACGCCCGTTAGGGGTAACAGTACGATCCATCGGGCCGAAGCCTTCTTGCTGATATCCATTCAAATCATCAGTACGTGGATATCCGGCTTGGATACCGGCTTCAATCATTGCGTGAAAGAGTTCGTTGTTTCCCGCCTTGGGTGTCGTGACACTGACGGGACCATCACCGCCGTGATAGTCATTTTCGCCAATATCCCGCGATTCCGACTTGCGAAAGTAAGGAAGGCAATCAAGGTAAGTCCAGTCTTCCAGACCCAACTGCGTCGCCCAATTATCAAAATCCATCGCATTGCCACGAATGTAACACATGCCATTGATGAGTGAAGATCCACCAAGCCCTTTTCCACGCCCACACTCCATGCGCCGATTGTTCATATGGGGTTCAGGATCGGTTTCATATGCCCAGTTATAACGGGTTCCCTGCAAGGGATATGCCAGCGCTGCCGGCATTTGGGTACGGAAGTCGAATCGGTAATCTGGCCCGCCGGCTTCCAGCAACAGGACAGTCACATCGGGATCTTCTGTCAAGCGAGTTGCAAGCACGTTACCCGCTGAACCAGCACCGATAATAATGTAATCGAATACCATCGTTATCTCCTCTGTTTCAGTCATGGATTAAAATAGGGATTCAAAATTGCCCAGTTCCACCTGTATTGATTTGATTTGTGTGTAATGTTGCAGTGTGACCAACCCATTTTCGCGGCCAACACCAGAGTGTTTATAACCGCCAACAGGCATAGCTGCGGGAGATTCTCCCCATGTATTGATCCAGCAGATCCCGGCTTCCAGTTGGTGGATCACACGATGCGCACGGGAAAGATCTTTTGTTACCAATCCCGCACCCAGCCCGTATTTTGTGTTATTGGCTCGCGCAATGACTTCATCTTCCGTCTCATAAGTCAGGATGCACATCACGGGGCCAAAGATTTCTTCCTGTGCAATCAGCATGTCATCAGTACAATCACTGAATACCGTTGGTGCAACAAATGCGCCTTTTACCAAATCGCCTTCCAGCAGGCGGTTGCCACCACAGAGCAAGCGGGCATTGGAATTTTTGCCACTTTCGATATAGCGCAAAACAGATTCCATGTGTGGGAAACTTACCAGAGGGCCAAAGTTGGTGTTGGGATCGAGAGGTGAACCAATGCGAATGCGTTTAACCCGCTCCAGAATTTTAGCTTCAAATTGTGGAAGCAGGGTTTTGGGAACAAAAACGCGCGTTCCATTGGTACAAACCTGACCTGAACTAAAAAAGTTTGCCATCATGGCAATATCAGCAGCACGATCCAGATCGGCATCATCAAAGATGATTAGCGGAGACTTACCGCCCAGTTCCATCGTGACTTCTTTTAACGTTGTCCCTGAAGCATTCGCCATGACTTTTTTGCCGGTGGCAATGCCACCCGTAAAAGATATTTTGGCGATTTTCGGGTGAATTGCCAAATAATGCCCCACTTCATGACCCGCCCCAGTCAGGACGTTGAATACACCATCAGGCAAACCTGCTTCGGTATAGATTTCAGCTAATTTCAGGGCGGTGAGGGAAGTGACTTCACTCGGCTTGAAAATCATAGCATTGCCGGCAGCCAGCGCCGGTGCTGATTTCCAGAGCGCAATTTGAATGGGATAGTTCCATGCGCCGATACCTGCGACGACACCCAGTGGTTCACGGCGCGTATACACGAAAGACGATTCACGTAGTGGAATTTGCTGGCCTTCGAGGGCAGGGATCAAGCCTGCATAATATTCCAGAACATCGGCGCCCGTGACAATATCAACCTGTTGGGTTTCAGAAAGGGGTTTTCCTGTGTCCAGTGTTTCTAATTCAGCCAGTTCATCATTGCGTTCACGCAATATATTCACTGCCTTGTGTAAGATCCGTGAACGTTCTAGGGCCGTCATGGCCGCCCAGATTTTCTGCCCCTTATGGGCACTTTCGACAGCCCGATCAACATCCTGCTCAGTTGCAGACTGAAATTGAGCAATAACCTCACCATTGGCCGGGTTGATTGCATCAAAAGTTGCGTTGTCGGGAGCTGTTTTATTGGAATTGGTACTATCAACATAAGCACCGTGGATATAAAGTTTCTGTGAGCCGAAATAGGTCATAGATTCTCCTTAAAAGCTTATCCATGAGGTTGTAAACCAGAACTCAAGCCATATCAGATACACCTATTTTTTGCTTGATGTAGTCTGATCAATGTAATTGATGGTGATTTTTAACGCCTCATCCAGGTTAAAAGGCTTGCTGCTTAATGCACTTCGCAGCCAAATGCCGTCAATCAATGCAGCAAGCCCTTGTGCCGCGAGCCGTGCTTCTGTTTTTGGCAGAGTGCGTTTGAATTCGACACAGATATTGGAATACAAACGGCGTTCATTGATTTGTTGTAACCGATAAAGCTTGGGTTGGTGCATACTGCTTGCCCAAAATGCCAACCAGGTTTTCATTGCAGCGCCGTTGATTTGGCTGGGATCAAAATTCCCTTCGACAATGGCTTTTAACCTTTGAGTGGGCGTTGCGTTGTCCAGCAGGCGTAATCGACGTGCTACAGCCATTCCCAGTTGATGCAATAAGTAACGCATGGTGGCTTCGAGTAACCCGTTTTTGTCCTTGAAGTAGTGGCTGATAATTCCGTTGGAAACACCAGCTTTCCGGGCTATTTGCGCAATACTTGCTTCCTGCATACCAACTTCATTGATGACGATTAATGTTGCATCAATGAGTTGCTGTTTTCTTATCGACTGCATTCCAATTTTTGGCATGATTTTATGCTCAGAAAATCAAACATTCGGCGCTTATTAAACTTTTTTTTAATTGAATGTTCAATCAAAATTAAATATGTTTTATTACAATATTTTCACAATCTGCAATCAAAATTATTCAATATGGTTTAAATTTTGTTTTTAATTCAATTCGTTATATCAATTATTCTTTTTTGTTTTTCTGCTCCCAATAATTTCAGGAACTGCCTATGAACGTACAAGACAGTCCAAAAAACACTCAGAAGGATACGCTGAACTCTGTCGTTTTTTTTGCCTCTGCTGGACTGATTATTATTTTTTCGCTATTTACGATTTTTTTTACCGATGCAACGAGTGCCTGGATAAAAAATACTCTGGGCTGGGTCTCTAAAACTTTCGGCTGGTACTACTTACTTGCTGCTACGCTTTACATTGTGTTTGTTATTTTTGTTGCTGCCTCCCGTTTTGGCTCCATCAAATTAGGGCCAGAGCAATCCAAGCCAGAGTTCAGTTTACTCAGTTGGGCTGCAATGCTGTTTGCTGCTGGAATAGGCATTGATTTGATGTTTTTCTCGGTGGCTGAACCTGTGACGCAGTATATGCGACCCCCAACGGGTCAAGGGGAAACGATTGAAGCAGCTCGTCAGGCGATGGTATGGACATTGTTCCACTATGGCCTGACGGGCTGGTCTATGTATGCTTTGATGGGAATTGCATTGGGCTATTTTAGTTATCGTTATAACCTGCCTCTGACCATTCGTTCGGCGCTTTATCCTATCTTCGGTAACCGGATAAAAGGCCCAATCGGTCATGCCGTGGATATTGCAGCAGTGATAGGGACAATTTTTGGGATTGCAACCACGCTGGGAATTGGGGTGGTACAACTGAATTATGGCTTGAAAGTACTTTTCGGATTACCTCAAGGCTTGGGAGTTCAGGGAGGCTTGATACTGTTGTCTGTAGTGATGGCAATTGTTTCTGTGACTTCTGGTGTTAACAAGGGAATTCGATTTTTATCTGAGTTGAATGTGCTATTGGCTCTGGGATTGGTTCTGTTTGTCTTGTTTGTGGGTGATACTGAATTCTTGCTTAACGGACTGGTGCAGAATGTCGGGGATTATATCAGTCGTTTCATGGGCATGACGCTGAACAGTTTTGCATTCGAACGTCCGACTGAATGGATGAATAGCTGGACGCTATTCTTCTGGGCATGGTGGGTGGCCTGGTCGCCGTTTGTTGGCCTGTTTTTGGCGCGTATTTCCCGTGGCAGAACCATTCGTCAGTTTGTTATGGGAACATTAGTCATTCCATTTGTTTTTACACTGTTATGGTTATCGATTTTTGGTAATAGTGTGTTGTATGAAATCCTTCATGGTAATCGCCAATTGGCCGAAACAGTGCTGCAACACCCAGAGCAAGGTTTTTATGGTTTGTTGGCACTTTATCCTGCTTTCACATTCAGTGCATCTGTAGCCACGATTACGGGATTGCTGTTTTATGTGACATCCGCAGATTCTGGATCGTTGGTTTTGGGGAATTTCACATCTAATCTGAGTGATATCAATAATGATGCCCCTAATTGGTTGCGTGTGTTCTGGTCTGTGGCGATTGGCGTTTTAACATTGGGTATACTCATGACAGATGGTATCTCTGCTTTGCAGAATACAACGGTCATCATGGGGTTGCCTTTTAGTTTTGTGATCTTCTTTGTTATGGCGGGATTGTATAAATCTTTGCGTGTAGAAGATTTCCGTAAAGCCAGTTCATTGCAAAATACCTCACCGACTCTTGTGCATGATAATGGGTCATTGAATTGGAAGCAGCGCTTAAGCCGTATGATGCATTTTCCTGGTACGAAAAACACTCAGCGGATGCTGGATATGGTATGTCGTCCCGCCATGTTGGAAGTTGCGAAAGAGTTAGTCGTGCGTGGCGCGAAAGTTCAGTTCCATGCCTTGCCTTCAAAAGAGGACAGGCGATTAAATCCACTGGAGTTGGTTGTTGATTTGGGTGATGAGCAAAATTTTATCTATCAGATTTGGCCGCAGCGTTATTCCGTACCCGGATTTACCTATCGAGCCAGATCTGGCAAGTCTTACTATTACCGCCTGGAAACGTTTTTGATGGAAGGGACGCAGGGTAATGATTTGATGGATTACACAAAAGAGCAAATTATCAGCGACATTCTTGATCACTATGAAAAGCATTTGAACTTTATTCATCTTAATCGTGAAGCTCCGGGGCAGACATTGATTTTTCCGGGCGGAGGATAAGGTTAAATAATGAAAAACGCCTGCAACTCATACAGTGCGGGCGTTCTTTTGTCTATCTGGGCTAATTAATCGTTTACAATTAATGATTAATTTTTTATCCATTTTCTGAATGGTAAGCTTTAGGGTAAATTTTACCATAATAGCTATCCAATTCAGATTCTGACATTTTTGATATTTCTATATATTTCGGTGAAAACAGAACCAAAAATGACACTAATCCCATTAAAGCAGAAAAGACGAGCAATAACACTCTTATATCATAGCTTTCTACAATATAGGTAGCGGATATCATTCCCAACGGTATTGATACAATGCAGATAGCAAGAAACTTGGATTCCATTGTATTACGATGGGTTTCTGGTGTTGCAAGGCATCGAATTGAGGTGGTATTGATGTTGTAAATGACCACACCCATTCCACTAATTAACATATAACCACATAATCCAGTTAATGAAGTTGCTGTAGAGATCCCAGCTATGCATACAGATATTGTGAACGCTGCAATAAAGGCACTGTGGGCTTTACAGAATAATTTATTCATATGTTTAATAATAATGACACTTCCAATCATCATGCCTAATCCAAATGTAGCTTCGGCAATTCCTACTTGTAAGGCGCTCAGTTTAAATTCGTTTATAATAATAAGTGGGGTGATATAAGTGACTAATGGAACTATGGTGAAATTAAAAAAGGAGGAAACAATCACTAAACTTGTCTCTGTCGGGTTTTTAGTAATGATTCTAATGCTTCCTATATTACTTTTATGATTTTTTAATGGTTTTTCGGTTTGTTTACTCTTGATAAAGTAAAACCCAATAATGGATAAAATAGCCATTGATGAAATAAAAATTAAAGCGCCATCAATTTTTAAATAGTGGATTACGATCCCGGATATGGCAGGGCCAAGAATAATATTAACGGAATTAACAATCCCTCTATATTTAAATGCAGATTCTAATTTGTTTTTATCGCTTATTTCTGGGAGGATACTGGTACCAATTGGTTGAATAAGTATGGCTGAGATAGAAGCGAAAATATAGATAATACCTAAAGGAAGGTATAGGTTTTTATCTATAAAATTAGAAAGAATAAAAAGCAAGGCTGTTGGGATGATACAACATAGTATTATATTTTTTTTATTGGATTTGTCGCCAAGATCACTCATAAAAACCAGAAATAAGACTTGCAATAACCATGACGAAAAGATAAACCATCCAAGCTGGAAGTCGAGATTCAGCACTTCAATCATCCACCATGAAAATAGCATGCCAAATGCCCTTGTGGAGGATGTAAATAAAATATCAGATATTTGATATAAAAAAAATGACATATTATTTTTCATTACTACCCTTATTATTTTTAATAAACTATATCTAGTTGATCAACTTATCTAATGTTACATATGAAACGCATTTATGTCACTGTTGTATTGAAACTAATTGATAGATTGGATTAGTGT
>NZ_LFCV01000027.1 GCF_001037465.1 Xenorhabdus khoisanae | reverse complement strand
ATTTAAATCTATTTTTAAATTAGCGTAATCGATTGATTTTTTTGAATAATAGCTTCCGTCTATTGCTTTTTGCGCGATACTTTTATAGTTGTTATTTAACAAGCTTGGTAAATTCTCAATGACCAAGTCCGTTCCGAATTTAATATATTTCTTATAAAGAGTTTTTGCTGTTTCTGCTTCTTCAAGAGGAAATTCAAATTGATCAATAATTGCGCCAGTATCGATTCCCTCATCTATTTCATGAAGTGTTACACCACTTTTTTTTTCCTTATTAAGAATTGGCCACGCAGACGTATACATTCCTTTATATTTAGGCAAGAGTGAGAAATGCATGTTATAAATATTATCGTGCTTGAATTTTTTTGGCTTTACTATTTGATCAAATTCTAGAGAAAGGAAAATAGAATTTTCAATAACATAAGCATCCTCTAAAGAAATATCCGTCACACCTTTTAATAAACAATACTTTTTGAATGATCTCTGATGGCCATCAATACCTGTTTCGTTTTTATTAAATACTACATATATAGTTATATCAGGGTAAGTTTTCAATAACCAATCAGTGATATTTATAGCGATCTCATTTTTTCCAGCAATGATAGTTTTCATTTTTTGACTTCCAATAAAAATTCATCGTAATTGCGAATATAATCGGACTCATCATACAAATTATCCGCTAAAACCATCAATACACAATCACTGGAAAAATCATACATCTCACGCCAAATAATAGATTCAATAAGCAAACCTTGCTGTGGATTATCAAGCAATACCTCAATTCTTTCTCTTCCATCATCTAACACAAAGCGACATGATCCACGTAAAACAATTGCTACTTGCTTCAGTCTCCTATGTGCATGCAATCCTCGGCGAACTGAAGTACCTGTATTGAACATATAGTATACTCTCTTAATTGCGAACGGAATATTTTTCGCTTCTTCTAACGCAACTAATGCCCCTCTTTCATCGCCATGTATTTGAAGTGGGATTAAGTTTATTAACATTCTTAAAATACCTTATTATCTAATAGCTTAGATAAATAATTGCCATAATCATTCTTCATCAATTTTTTTGCTATTGAATCTAAGTCAATATCGCTGAGCCAACCATTACGCCATGCAATCTCTTCTAGGCAAGCAACCATCATGCCCTGACGTTTTTGAACAGTTTCAACAAAGCTTCCAGCCTCAATCAAGCTATCATGCGTTCCTGTATCAAGCCATGCGAAACCACGTCCAAGTAGTTCGACAGTTAATAAATTATTTTTAAGATAGATTTCATTAACTGTTGTAATTTCCAACTCACCTCGTGCAGAAGGCTTAATTGATTTTGCTATATCAATGACGTTATTATCATAAAAATATAGCCCTGTAACAGCCCAGTTTGATTTCGGATGTGCTGGCTTTTCCTCAATACTTAGTGCTTTGAAATTGCTATCAAATTCAACAACACCAAAACGTTCTGGATCCATCACTTGATATCCAAAAACTGTTGCGCCGAGTTTTCTTTCAGCAGCATTTTTCAGTTTCGGAGTGAACCCTTGGCCGAAAAAAATATTATCTCCGAGAACCAGACAAACAGAGTTCTGACCGATGAATGCCTCACCTATAATAAACGCCTGAGCCAGCCCATCAGGACTGGGTTGGATAGCATAGGACAGATTAATGCCAAATTGGCTACCATCCCCCAGAAGTCTTACAAAACCCTGTTGATCCTCTGGGGTAGTTATAATCAGAATATCTTTTATCCCTGCTAGCATCAGCACTGATAGCGGATAATAAATCATCGGCTTGTCATAGATTGGAAGTAATTGTTTTGATACTCCCATTGTTATGGGATACAAGCGTGTCCCAGAACCACCCGCTAAAATAATACCTTTCATTGCGCTAATTCCAGACGTGCTCGCTGATAGCTTCCATCTTGTACTCGACGGCACCATTCAGCATTATTCAAATACCACTCCACCGTTTTACGGATTCCGCTCTCGAACGTCTCCTGCGGTTTCCAGCCTAACTCGTGACTAATTTTATCTGCGTCAATGGCATAGCGGCGGTCATGTCCCGGACGATCGGCAACATATGTGATTTGTTCACGATAGGACGAAACTTTCGGCACAATTTCATCCAGTAAATCACAAATCGTATGAACCACATCAAGGTTCTTCTTCTCATTGTGACCACCGATATTGTATGTCTCACCTGCTTTACCTCCGGTTACAACGGCATATAACGCACGAGCATGATCTTCCACATACAACCAGTCGCGTATCTGGTCACCTTTGCCATAAATTGGCAATGATTTACCTTCTAGTGCGTTCAGTATCACCAGCGGGATCAATTTTTCTGGGAAGTGGTAAGGACCGTAGTTATTAGAGCAATTTGTCACTAGGGCTGGTAAACCATAGGTGCGTTGCCATGCTCTAACTAAATGGTCACTAGAGGCTTTTGATGCCGAATATGGGCTACTTGGAGCATAAGCCGTTTTTTCGGTAAATAAAGGAAGAGTAGTATTATCTGGGAATTGATCTGGGTGGGGTAAATCACCATATACTTCATCAGTTGAAATATGGTGAAAAATGAATTTAATTTTTTTGTCTTCGAGTAATTGTTGCCAATAATTTCTAGTGGCCTCCAGAAGAGTGTAAGTACCAATAATATTAGTTTCAATAAAATCACTGGGGCCACTGATTGAGCGATCAACGTGACTTTCTGCAGCTAAATGCATGATAGCATCAGGCTGATATTGTTCTAATATGATATCTAGTCTGTTGTGGTCACAAATATCAGCTTTTTCAAAAAAATAACGTGGATTATTTTCAACTTCTTTGAGTGATTCTAAATTGCCTGCATAAGTAAGTTTATCAACATTAATAACACTATCATCAGTATGGTTGATAATATATCGAATTAATGCAGAACCAATAAAGCCTGCTCCACCAGTAACCAGAATTTTCATTTTTGAGTTTTTCAGTTGATTTTAGAATTGATGCTGAATTGGAAAGGAAGTTTTATGGAGTATGAATTGTTATGCGTAACCAAAGCTACCGCACTAGGTTACGGCTCCCAGAGTGCCTACTATCGTGTAACAAATTTGATTTATCCAATTAATATAAAAGGAATTTTTTGCTTAACAAAAACTATCATATCAACGATTTGCGTTAAGCAGCGACGAGATTAGTCCCTTGATGCTTCTAGGTCAAGTAGAATGGCGTTTTTCTTTAATTGTTACAATTCGTAACTAACTAAATCTCAAGGTGAAAGTTATTCATCTTCCATGCAACGGTAACCAAATCACCAACCGCAAACCACCCAAAGGACTATCTTCTGCTTTTACCCAACCTCGGTGCTGACTCACGGCCGTTTCAACGATTGCCAACCCCAATCCGGTTCCACCAGATTCTCTATCCCTTGCTTCATCTGTTCGATAAAAAGGCCGGAATATATGTTCACGGTCTTCAGGGCTGACCCCTGGGCCATCGTCATCAACGGTAATCGTTACTCCTTGGTTATCTGCCTTAAATGCAACGGCAATATGGCTGCTGGAGTAGCGAAGGGCGTTACGGACGATGTTTTCTAATGCGCTACCGAGTGCTGCTGGATTGCAGTAAATGACCCAGTTTCCGGGAGGCGACACGATATCCAGTGTTTTGTTTATTTGTTCGACTTCGAATTTGGCATTTTCCAGAATGTCATGCCATATATCGTAGGCTTTGATATTTTCGCGTAGTAATTCGTTTTTATGTTGATTGCGGGAAAGCACTAGCAGGTCATTAATCATGCCGTCCAAACGCTGAGTCTCTGTTTCGATGCGCTTAAGTTCTTTGTTTTCACCATGACGCCGGCGCAGTAAGGCCGTCGCTAATTGCAAGCGTGTAAGTGGCGTGCGCAGTTCGTGGGAAATATCGGAAATCAGCCGTTGTTGGGCGGTCACCATTCTTTCCAGTGCGCTAATCATCTGGTTGAAGCTACTGCCCGCAGCCAAAAACTCTTGTGGGCCGGATTCCAGCTCAGGGTGTTGCCGTAAGTTTCCTCTTGCAACTTCATCTGCTGCATTTTTTAATTTACGGGCGGGTTTTGCCAAACTCCATGCCAGCCATAGTAGTAATGGGGCGCTGATTAACATGGTTGCCGCAGGAAGTAAGAACGGCCGGTCAAACATTAAATTAATAAAGTCTGATTGCGGGCTGCCCGCAGGCCTAACGAGGTAAAGCTGGTAATGATCCCCCCCATCCCGGATAGAGAAAGGGCCAAGGATTTCGGAGCGGCCATATTTTTTCTTTTTAGGATGATCTGCGTTATCGGATTGTCCGATAAAGTTACGGACAACTTGTACCTGACGAGCTGGCGTATCAATGTCAATGATGCGTCCTTCACTGGTGACAAGGAGCAGGCGTTGGCCCGGTGGCGTTAATTGGACGAGCGCGCGATCTAACCGTAGCCACCAGAATAGATCATTGGTCGGGTAGCTTATTAGTTCTTCTTCTATCTGCTTTGCCAGATTCTTTCCTTGCTGATACTCGCTGTCCAGAAGTGGGGTCAATTGCCGTGAATCCAGTTTGGGGGCCATTAAGGCCACCATCAGGACAAGTGCAAGAGTGAACCAGAAAATGGCGAATATGCGAGCTGTCAGGCTATTTATCATTTTGCTGAAACCATTAAATATCCACGACCACGTAATGTCTTGAACCACGGGAGATCGTCAGTTCGGTTTGGTAATTTACGCCGTAAATTAGAAATGTGCATATCAATGGCGCGATCAAAAGGTGTTAAGCGTTTTCCTAATACTTCCTGGCTTAAATGTTCACGGGAAACAACTTGTCCCAAATGTTGCGCTAGTAAATATAGCAGAGTGAACTCTGTGCCGGTGAGATCCAAAATAGCACCGTCAAAGCTGGCTTCCTGACGCCCCGGGTTGAGTTGTAGTTTATCGATCTCAAGTATCGGTGTCCCAGAATCGGCTTGTTGCTCGCTCCAGTTGGAACGACGTAAGATTGCACGTATGCGGGCAACCAGTTCCCGATCGTTAAAAGGTTTAGGGAGATAGTCATCCGCTCCCAGTTCTAATCCCAAAACGCGGTCTAAATCGCTCCCACGTGCCGTTAACATGATAACGGGGGTCTGATGGTATTGCCGTAGTTCTTTAAGCGTCTCAATGCCGTTTTTGCGTGGCATCATAATGTCCAGCAATAACAAATCAATTGAAGAATCGATATATTGTAAAGCCTGCTCGCCATCGTAGGCGATAACAACATTGAATCCTTCCATCTCGAGCAATTCTTTTAATAGCGATGTCAGCTCGCGGTCATCATCAACTAATAAGATTTTATGCATTAATTCTTCCTCCAAGAGCAAAATACGATAACAAACTTTGCTATTCCATGACTTTACGTTCTTTTACATGCTCTGACGCTAGTTTGCAGCCGCAGGGTTATAGTTACCCTCACTGAATCGAATGGTTCTGTTCGAGAAAGCGGGGAATTTTAATGCGTAACATAGCAATATTGGCTTTAGCGTCAATGGCTGTTCTTGGAACAACAGTGACTTTAGCTGAAACTGCTAATACGAATGATGCTCCTGAGACTGCAAGTTCCCTGCCGCATTGTATGCCATATGATCATCAGAGAGATTTTAGTCATTACCGCCATGATGAACATAATTACAACTATAGTTATGTCTTTGGTGGAATAACATTAACTGAGTACCAACGCCAGCAGATGTGGGATTTGGTGAAGATGCAACATCTGCATGAGCAATCGCTGGTCGATATGCTAATTGAGCGCCGGAAGATGTTTGGGCTCCTGATAGCTAAAGATTTTGATGAAGCTGCGGTTCGGTCGCAGCTTGAAACAATAGCAAAAAAGAATGTTGAATTGGGTGTGGAAATTGCGCGTATCCGCAACCAGATGTACCAATTGTTAACGCCAGAGCAAAGAACGCTATTACAGAAACGTTATGAAAAGCGTATAGCTCTAGGAATGGACTAATTTTTTGCTAGTACTTTGATGCACAAGTAGCATCAATAACGGTTTTCCTTGCCATAGACACCATCCCTGTCTTTCAGCCCCCTTGAGGGGCTTTTTTTTATCAGGCATTTAGAAAAAATCCCTTATAAATCAAGCTATCTTGTAACCACTATAAGCAGCTACAGGAAACCCGGCCTTGAGCCTCTGGTTGATGGGGCTGCCGGAAGAGTGGGCCAGTTGCACGCTTACGTAAACGTCATTGTTGCGTTGGTCGCGGAAGCGTTCATAACGGCATATCTGGAAAGCGCGATATGACCACGCAAGCCCGTGGCCATATCGCCCCTTCTCCGCTTCCGCCGTTTCCGGGTAGCTCTGCTGATGCTACCCGGTACGCCTATGAGTGGTACAAACCTAAGGTGGTGATTTTCATTGATAAAACTCCTGCTGTTGATCTCGTTTAGCTGGGTCAAGAGCAGGAATTTTTAGAGTGGATGAAGCGTACCCTTCAACTGCTATCTATGTTTATTCGTCGCCGTCTCGCATCGTCAGAATGAAACCGGAGATTCCAGATGACGCCGGGCAGGTTGTTGACCTTAAGGGCGCGACGCGCCCTCTTGGATTGAACTCGGACTCGTGTCAATAACTGTGCTGAGGCTAAAAAACGAACAAATCCACCACCGGATTATCGTCATTAATGACAGCGCCAGCTGAGCGGGAGAGGCCAGAACAGTTTGAGATCGGTCAATTATCACTCGAACAGCGAAAACGGATGGTTGAAAACCTCTATAGCTACAAACCACAGCGGCAGAAATCACTTGCTGATGAATTTGGGGAGCTGGTACACAGCATAACTAGCAGTGATTGTTCCGACTATGATACTCAAAGAGCAGAAAGTTATCTCAAAGCAGCCCATGCGATCAAGCAATCGGAGCAGGTTTTATCACCTGCAATTGCTGGCTTGGCGGGATTGGTGCAGTCATGGGCACAGATTAAGAAAGTGCAGATCAGTAAACCGCAGACCATTCAACTGGTGCGAGATAATTAAGTCATCGTACTGGATACTGTATTCCGGGCGCACCCGGTTACGAGGGAGTTGATTATTGCTGGTACGGATCTTCCGTGGCGTAAATCCTTATTAAAACATAAGGTTAGTGAGTTGGTTAGCCGCTGGAAAGCAGCGGTGAAATGAGCGCGGTACTTCTGGTTGGTACCGTACCGTTAGATCTGGTCGAGTGGTGCCTTATTACCGGCAAACACCATCGCTTTTAACAGTGTGGCAAGCGTATCGAGCACCGTTATTTATGATGATGTCTACTGTAATGAAGAGCAGATTGGCGAGATTTTCTTTCTGATGTATCCTGCAATAGCTGAATTTTTGTTGATCGAAAGTCTGTTTGTAAACTGAGGAGCGTAAATGAAAATCGGAATGTATTCAATAATATCGGAAAAAGCACAAATAGGTGAAAATGTCACAATCGGTGATTTTGTTACAATACATGGTAATGTTATTATTGATGATAATACTATTATTGAATCCTATTGTGAGATTGGTATTCCCAATCATTTATCTGAAGGTAAGGTTCTTCACATAGGGAAAAACTCTCATATTCGTTCTCATAGCATTTTTTATGAGGGATCTATTTTTGGGGAAGGATTAATGACGGGGCATAGAGTAACTGTTCGTGAAAAAACGGTTGCTGGTAACGGTTTTCAATTAGGTACACTATCTGATGTCCAAGGTCATTGTGAAATTGGCGATTATGTTAAAACTCATAGCAATGTACATATCGGACAACATAGTAAGATAGGGAATTATGTATGGATTTTTCCTTATGTTGTTCTAACCAATGATCCTCATCCACCCAGCAATATTTTAATGGGCGTCACTCTACAGGATTTTTCCGTTATAGCTACCATGTCAGTTATACTGCCCGGGGCCGTAGTTGCAAAAGGATGTTTAGTAGGTGCTCATTCATCGCTTTCTGGGAAAACTGAAGAAGATATGATTTATGCTGGTAATCCAGCTAAACGCATTGGGCCAACAAGTAAATTAAAATTAAAAGACGGTTCTCGACAACCAGCATACCCTTGGAGAAAACATTTTAAGCGAGGGTATCCTCAAGAGGTTGTTGAAGCATGGGAGAGGGAGCCATATTAATGTATAAACTAGGAGATTTAAAAATCGGAATGTCTGAATCTTACTCCCAAACAATTACCGATGCTGACATAAAAGGATTTGCAGGGTTATCTGGTGATAGAAACCCTGTTCATTTAGATGAAGAATATGCTAGTTCATCTAGATTTAAAAAACGCATAGCGCATGGGATGTTCAGTGCTAGTTTCTTTTCTGCATTATTTGGAACAAAACTACCTGGGGAGGGCTGTGTTTACGTATCACAAAACTTAAAATTTAGAAAGCCGGTTTATGTTGGTGATACTGTTGTGGCTACTATAGAGGTTAAAGGTATAGATGTTGAAAAAAGGAGAGTTTATTTCAACACCTATTGCAAGGTTGGAAATTCTAAAGTAATTACCGGAGATGCTGAAATATATGTACCTGAAGGATAAAATTAAATAACCCACAGTTTTTTCATTTGAATCAATCAGGAATGCTTGGCCGTCATCGCAGTAATTCTAATAGGTAAATAGTTACAAATACCGCTACAGTTGCGTTTTGGGGGATTTTTGCTCGGTTATGTGTGGCAGCCATAGAAGCCTTATGGTTGCTGCTTTCCTCACGGATGCAGAGCAAGTCCACAGTTCACAAGGTTTCGTGTTGGATGTAGCATTATTAAGAACAGCTACTTAGTTCACATATACAGGATCTTAAGCATTAACTGTATATTTTATATAGAAAAAAGGCTTCATTTATGATCTGATAATCGTCGCCAAACTCATACCAAAACCACGGATGAAGCCTGTGACGACTATCGCTATAAAACACCAGTTAATGCAATTCTTCAGTGACATTTCTTTGCAAAAGATAGCGTTTGGCTGCGGATTTACTCAACGCATTAGAAATATTGAACCCCGTACATTGCTGCTTAGCCTGATTACGGCGCTCAGCACAGATAAAATCACCTCCATTGCCCAATTACATCAGAAGTTTAATGGCTTGTGCCCTGAGATTCGGCAACAAGTCAGTTACCGACCCTTTTACAATCAATTATGTAAACCGGCCTTTGAGGAATTTGTGAAAATTATTGTCAGGTTTGTTATGGCACAGTGGGTTGAAAAACACGTCGCGATACCGAAAAAATTAGCTAAATTTCAAAATGTTATTTTACAAGATGGGAGTTCATTCAAAGTGCATCCTGCGCTCGCGGAGGTTTTCCCCTCTCGATTCAAAACAACCTCTGCGGCCATTGAATGCCATATGACGATGTCGTTATTGAGCCAGACACCAACAGGAATGGCGGTGACGGCAGATACCGCGTCTGAACGCGCTCATTTGCCTGCACCGGCAACATTACGCGGGCAACTCTTGCTTGCGGATGCAGGATATCCGGATTTTGATTATTTTGAACAACTCTCCCATTTTGGCGCAGCATTTATTGTCAGGGGAAGCCAATCGCTGAATCCTCAGATTATCACTGCGCACAATGGACAAGGGAAACCGCTGCGGAAACTGGCCGGAAAAACCTTAAAAGAAGTCACCCGCAGAGCCAACCGTTCAGAAGTCTTGGATCTGTGCTGTCGGAGAATGTAATGAACGCATCCCAATCACTTAGCTCTTGGCACCGTGCTGGAATTGAGAGGTGAGGTGTGGATCCTCACAGATTTCCGGCCTTATAGTGCCTAAGCGGGAAGCCTGTTGCTCCCTGATGACTGGAGGATCCACCCATGAAACATACTCCTTTTGGCGTCGATAGTGCAAAACATTTGATGCAAATTCATTTTGTCGATGAATACACCGGCGAGCTTATTGATAAGCAACTAAGGCGGCAGGATTTTTTAACATTTTTCAGTAACCGCGAACCTTGTCTGATTGGCATGGAAGCCTGTGGCGGAGCGCATTACTGGGCACGGGAGCTAAGAAAGCTGGGACATGAAGTGCGTTTGCTTAAGGCTCGGTTTGTCAGGGCATTTCGGATGGGAAATAAAAACGATGTTCAGGATGCCCGGGCTATTTGGCTGGCTGTCCAGCAACCCGGTAAATCCGTTGCCATCAAAAATGAAGAACAGCAGGCCATTCTGTCATTACACCGAATGCGCTATCAGCTTGTCAAATTCAGAACCGCGCAAATCAACTCGTTACATGGCTTACTATTGGAATTTGGTGAAACCGTGCATAAAGGAAGAGCTTCTCTGGATAAAGCGATGCCAGAGGTACTTGAGCGGCTAAGGGAAAAACTGGCGCCGTTTCTGCTCAAGCTGCTTGAAGAGCAATACCACCGATTGAGCGAAATCGATGGTGCGCTGGGAAAAGCTGCACTGTTTCTTGCGGGTGAAAGTCCCGTCGTAGAAGATTAGCCAGATCACTACGTAGCGAGTCTTGCATCTCCGGCGGTAACAAAGGAGATGAAGCGTAGACAGCGAAACATTCGAGCCGAAACCAATAGGTGAACGTGATAACTCCGTAATTCGCTGATTGTGTTGTGCCGATGGTATCGTCGAACCAGCAGGCAATAGTTTCTGAATGGGCACACTGGTGATTCTTTTTTCCAGTCAGAAGCACACACCGGAGTCTCAGGCGTCGGCGAGTTTGTAGAGAACAGTGCGGAACCCAGGAGATCCTGACACCTCTCAAGGGAATGAGTATATCGGGCACAAGTGCCAAAACACAAGGCCTGAGAGATGGGTATCAGGAAGTCGGAGTCAGCCATAGTAGTGATGAAACGAGTAATGATCGCGGAGCGAAGGGCTGGCAGACAGATCGAACGTGAGAGGGAAACAATGACCGTACACAGCAACGACGGACAATCATGGTTAACAAAACTTGAGCGTATAGGCAAGAAATCAGCCTGCAACAAACAGCAGGTGTTCAATAATTTAGGGCATTTGCTGAACAGTAACATGCTGAAAGGACAATTCCTACGGCTTGACGGGAATAAAGCGGTAGGTATTGATCGCATGACAAAATCCGCTTACGGGGAACATCTTGATGGGAATATTCACAATCTCATCCTGCGAATACGCAGAGGGACGTATCGCCCGAAAGCCGCCAGAATCACGCAGATCCCGAAAGAGGATGGTAGTAAACGGCCACTGGCGATTTCGTGCATAGAGGACAAACTGGTGCAACTTGCGGTCAGTGATATTCTCAGCCGAATTTATGAGCCGCTGTTTCTACCGTGTTCATACGGGTTTCGGCCGGGATTAAATTGTCATGCGGCATTGAAGGCATTACAACAGCAAACATACCGTAACTGGAATGGTGCGGTTGTGGAAATTGACATCCGACAGTACTTTAACACGATACCCCATATTGAGTTGATGAATTTACTGCGGAAGAAGATATCAGATCGCCGTTTCCTCAGACTCATTAAGGTCTTAATAACGGCACCCGTTATCGAGGGTAAACAGATATCCGACAATGTGTGCGGATGTCCCCAAGGGTCAATCTTGTCGCCGGTACTTGCCAATATCTACCTGCACTATGTGATAGATGAATGGTATGATGAAACCAGCCGTTCACACATTCATGGTCGGGCAGGAATGGTAAGGTACGCTGATGATATGGTGTTTACCTTTGAGTTCAGGAGTGCGGCAAAACGCTTTTATAAGATATTACCTAAACGACTGAGTAAATACGGTCTGGCGTTGCACAGTGACAAATCGCAATTAATTCCGGCGGGTCACGTTGCAGCAATGAGAGCTAACCAGTCTGGCGGGCGCTTACCTACGTTTAACTTTCTGGGATTTACCTGCTACTGGGGGATATCGCGAAAGGGTTTCTGGCGACTGAAGTTGACCAGTCGAAAAGACCGTTTTGCCGCCAAATTGAAGGGACTCAGGGACTTCCTCTGGAAGAACCTGAATACACCTGACAAAAGGCGTGTTCTGACCATCGTCATCAGGGCTATCAAAGGCTGGATAAATTATCACGGTATTTCTGATAACCAGAGACGAGTCGGGCAATTTATCTACCAAAGCAAGCGGGTACTTTACAGATGGTTCAACCGGAAGGGAGGACGACGAGGGTTAACGTGGGAAAAGCTGACTCTGATCTTGAAAGTGCTGGGTTATCCTTCAAGCTGGAAAGTCCATTCAATGTTCAATTCTTGCTGAATAGGTGTGACGACTGGGGTCTGTCGGGAGCCGGATGCGGTAGTTCTGCATGTCCGGTTCTGAGGAGGGATCTGCCCGGGTGACTGGGTAGGTCTACTCACCAACAAATCGAACAGGTGGAAAAGCAACTGATCGCGTGGGCAAAGCAGAATGCTGATTGCCAGCGGATCATGAAAATTCCCGGTGTCGGCGTGCTGATTGCCACCGCCGCCATCGCCATAATGGGAGAGCCCGGCGCTTTCCAGTCAGGCAGAGAATTCTCAGCATATCTGGGCTTAGTCCCGAAACAGACGGGAACGGGAGGCCGGGTTAAATTACTGGGGATCAGTAAACGGGGGGATACCTATCTGAGAACCCTGTTTATTCACGGTGCAAGAGCGGCCACTTTACTGACGAAAACCCCTTCGGTGTGGGTAACAGAACTGAAAAAACGCCGTCCACTCTGTGTCGCGATTGTGGGAATGGCAAATAAGTTAGCCCGCACTGTTTGGGCCCTGGTAGCCCATCAGCGGGAATATCAAAAAGATTACGTCAGTGTCAGGCCTTATTAAGGCGTTTCACTGTTCAACTTTCACTTTTAACACAATATGGATGAATGCAGAAAGGTTGCTGAGGCAATGATAATGATGACAACGACAGGTAAGACCGTGACCGGCTAAACCTGAATAGCCCTTTGAGCTTAAAGCTCGTCAGGAGAATGAGGAGCAGGTCAGCGGATTACATCGAGGCCCGCAGCATGGCTGCAATAAGGCTGATGTTATGAACTCCCGCTCCTCACGGAGTAAGATGGAAATTCTTCAATAAAATCCAGCCAGCTTTGGGAGGAGATTATGCCTAATCTCATCATCGTACATGGACTCTTGCGTATGGGTAAGATAAATGTCTTTGATTTGATTACGTGGCATGCGGCTGTTTAGGTTAGATCAGTGCCATAGAGTGGCGGTACTAGGTTGAATATTTTAATGTTATACAGCAGCTTGTAATAGGATGTAAGGTTTAAAGCGTATCACTTCGATCCCCAGCCACTCGTTCAACTCCTTTAATCTTTCCTGTATCGTGTCAGTTCGTTAATGGAAAACACTTTTGCCGACTTTTCTACGTCACCGAAGCCACCGGAATTATTCGGCATAACACCCCCTCAGGACAGGCGGCACACGCGATGCGCGGCTAACCTGTTTATGCCGTCTTTTAACTGGTGTACAGGCTCGATGGATTGGTTGTGAGCCATCAATTGCAAGTCGTATTTATTATGCGAATCATTCCAGCCATCTTGATGGATTGGTGATTTGGTCAGGGCTTCCGCCTAAGTTGCGTCACCAGGTTCATCCTGTCGCTGCCCGTGATTATTGGGGTAAAACCAAACTACGTCGCTATCTTATTCATAAGGTATTTCGGGCAGTTTTAGTTGAGCGCAATGGAGAAAATAACTCGAAAGAAAGGGTTCTTGCACCATTGGAGACGGTTCTGGCGCAACAGGAATCTTTGATTATTTTTCCGGAAGGAACCCGGGGGAATGGGGAACAAATCAATCCGTTCAAAAGTGGGTTGTATCATTTGGTGCGTAAGTATCCCGATGCTGAAATCGTGCCGGTTTATCTTGAAAATTTGAACCGTGCTTTGCCTAAGGGTAAGAAATTACCGATACCCATTATTTGTTCCGTCACATTCGGTAAGCCGTTGGATAAATTAGGTGAGAATGAAAGCAAGGGCGAGTTCCTGCAACGTGCCCGGTCTGCATTAGAGGAGTTAGTGCTATGACGAATATGGATCATGATTTGATGTTGCTGCTGGGTGGGGTCTTTGGGATATTGGTTATCGCCAGTGTGATTGGGAGTATTTTGGCCTTTTGGTATTCGGGAGAAAGAAACAGCGCCACCATTGATAACCTGAATGCCCGAATCCGTGGCTGGTGGATGATGTGTATCATCTGTGTAGTCGCTATTGTTGTTGGGCCTGTGGGATCGGTGATTTTGTTTGCGGTGATGTCATTTTTTGCCTTGCGCGAATTTATCACGCTAACGCCCACTCGCCGTAGTGATCATGAGGCCTTGTTCTGGTGTTTCTTTGTTTTTATGCCTGTGCAGTATGCCTTGGTAGGTGTGCAATGGTATGGGTTATTCTCGGTATTTATTCCTGTGTATGTATTCTTGTTTTTGCCTGCCCGTATTGCTTTGGTGGGGGATACAACGCATTTTCTGGAGAGAACTGCCAAGATCCAGTGGGGGATGTTGGTGACGGTGTTTGCCATCAGCCATGCGCCCGCCCTGCTGATGTTGGATATTCCGGAGTATGAAGGACAAAATATCAAGTTATTGCTGTTCCTGATGATCGTGGTGCAAATGTCTGATGTTTTGCAGTATGTATTCGGTAAATTATTTGGCAAGCACCCGATTGTGCCAAAACTCAGCCCCAATAAAACGGTTGAGGGGTTTGTTGGTGGAATTTTAGCTTCTGTACTGTTGGGTATGTCGTTATTTTGGGTAACGCCATTTTCCTTGTGGGAAGCGGGCTTGATGTCGTTGGCTATCACTTTGATGGGGTTTATCGGCGGGTTGTGTATGTCGGCGATTAAACGGGACAGTGGAGTGAAGGATTTTGGCGGAATTATTGAAGGGCATGGTGGAATGCTGGATAGAATTGACTCGCTTTGTTTCGCTGCTCCTATATTTTTCCATCTTACGCGCTATTTTTATACCTGAGACTAACTCAATAACCAAAGGGTGGTAGTCAATGAGTATAAATTACGGGCGATGGGTCAGTACCGCTGCGTTAGCGGCAACGGTACTGGCGAGTGTGTTGTTGATTGTGAAAATTTTTGCATGGTGGTTTACGGGATCGGTGAGCTTATTGGCGGCGCTGGTGGATTCTCTGGTCGATTTGGCGGCCTCTTTGACCAATTTTTTTGTCGTGCGTTATTCACTTCACCCTGCTGATAAAGAGCATACTTTTGGACATGGTAAGGCTGAATCACTGGCGGCTTTGGCACAAAGTATGTTTATTTCCGGTTCGGCAATTTTTCTGTTTTTGACGGGCTTTCAGCATCTGTTTTCCCCTAAGCCATTGGAGCATGCGGCAGTCGGTGTTTGGGTCATTATTATTGCTCTGATTTTCACGCTGTGTTTGGTGACGTTTCAGAAGTGGGTGATTAATAAAACCCAAAGTCAGGCGATTCGCGCGGATATGCTGCATTATAAGTCTGATCTATTGATGAATGGCGCAATTTTGGTGGCACTGCTTTTGAGCCTGTATGGTTTTAAACGTGCAGATGCGCTATTTGCTTTGGGGATTGGAGTTTATATCCTCTATAGCGCGTTACGAATGGGATATGATGCCGTACAATCTTTGCTTGATCGTGCCTTACCGGATACAGAGCGGCAGGAGATTATTGAGATTATCCAGAGTCATCCGGGGATCGCTGGTGGTCATGATCTGCGAACCCGTCAATCAGGGCCGACGCGTTTTATCCAGTTCCATTTGGAGATAGATGAAAATCAGCCGTTAGTGCAGGCTCATGCTTTGGCTGAGGGAATTGAAAATAAATTGCGGAGTCGATTTCCGGGTGCCGATATTATTATTCACCAAGATCCTTGTTCTGTTGTGTCCGAGGAGCACAAAAATCGTTGGGATTGGTGATGAATTTATTCATAATCAAAAGATCGTCAAAAAATAGACACAATCTTAATGCAGGCTGAGTGTTTTTCCGTATGATAGGTTCTGTTGAATCAATTCAGCAGATTGGCAAATACTTATATCTACAAATAACATACCTACAAATAATATATCTACAAGTCAGAGGTCATCATGATCAACAAGATTAAAAGAATCGGAGTCTTAACGAGTGGCGGTGATGCGCCTGGCATGAACGCCGCTATTCGTGGTGTTGTTCGTGCCGCTTTAACCGAAGGGTTGGAAGTTTACGGCATTTATGATGGCTATCTGGGGTTATATGAAAACCGCATGAAAAAGCTCGACCGTTTTAGCGTTTCCGACATGATTAACCGCGGTGGTACGTTTTTGGGGTCAGCCCGTTTCCCTGAATTCAGGGATGATAAAGTTCGGGAAACTGCTATTGAAAATATGCGCAAAAATGAGATTGATGCGCTGGTGGTGATTGGCGGTGACGGTTCTTATTTAGGGGCGAAGAAGCTGACTGAAGCGGGTTTCCCTTGTATTGGCCTGCCGGGAACGATTGACAATGATGTCGCGGGTACGGATTACACCATCGGTTATTTCACGGCGCTGGAAACGGTGGTAGAGGCGATTGATCGTCTGCGTGATACCTCAACTTCCCATAAGCGCATTTCTATTGTTGAAGTGATGGGGCGTTATTGCGGTGACTTGACTTTATCGGCGGCAATTGCGGGTGGATGTGAGTTTATTGTTCTGCCTGAGAGTGAAACGCCATTCAGTCGTGAAGAGTTGTTGTCTGAAATTCAGGCTGGTATTCAAAAAGGCAAGCGCCACGCGATTGTTGCCATCACTGAGCATGTTTGTGATGTTGATGAGTTGGCGAAATATATTGAAGCAGAAACTCGCCATGAAACCCGTGCAACAGTATTAGGCCATATTCAGCGTGGCGGTGCGCCAGTGGCTTATGACCGTATTCTTGCTTCCCGCATGGGAGCTTATTCTGTCCAACTTCTGTTGGAAGGACACGGTGGGCGGTGTGTTGGTATCCAGAACGAGAAACTTGTTCATCACGATATCATTGATGCAGTACAAAATATGCAGCGTGTCTTTAAGAAAGACTGGCTGGAAACGGCGAAGAAGCTCTACTAATCCTGCCTTCTGATCCTGTCTTTTCTGCAAAATCCTCCTTCATAGGCAGTCACTTTATGTGGCTGTCTTATTTCTCATATTCTTCTTACGCATAAGCAGAAATTTTAAATTATTTCTGCGTCATAACGCTTTCTGTCAGTTTTTATGGTGAAAAATCATCGTAGTTTCTGGGAATAAGTTTCTGGGAATAGTTAATGGGAGCATGGCACCGTGATTATGAATGCAGTGATTAAAAAGACAAAAGTAGTGAAATCAGGCGCGAGATGGGCAGTGGCGAGTGTTTATGCCGTGTTGTCAGCAGTTCTGATGTTATTGTTGGCAAACAGTGCATGGGCGAAAGAGGTGCAACTCTTAAATGTATCCTATGATCCGACTCGTGAGTTATACCAACAGTACGATAAAGCATTCAGTGAATACTGGCATCAAAAAACGGGAGATGATGTGAAGATCCGCCAATCACATGGTGGCTCAGGCAAGCAGGCAACTTCTGTGATTAATGGTCTTCAGGCGGATGTCGTCACTCTGGCGCTGGCCTATGATGTGGATGCAATTGCAGAGCGTGGCCGGATTGATAAGCATTGGATTAAACGTCTGCCGGATAATTCGGCACCTTATACATCAACGATTGTTTTTCTGGTGAGAAAAGGCAATCCCAAACAGATAAAAGATTGGCCGGATTTAATCCGTCCTGATGTTTCTGTGGTAACACCGAATCCGAAAACTTCCGGTGGTGCGCGTTGGAATTATCTGGCTGTCTGGGGATATGGACTGGCAAGTCACCATCAGGATCAGGTTAAAGCCAAAGAATTCGTGAAAGCACTTTATAAAAATGTCGAAGTACTGGATTCCGGTGCACGAGGTGCAACCAATACCTTTGTGGAGCGCGGGATTGGTGATGTACTGATTGCATGGGAAAATGAAGCGCTGCTGGCGATTAATGCTTTGGATAAAGACAAATTTGAAGTCGTCACACCGAGCATTTCTATTCTGGCAGAACCCACAGTAGCTGTCGTTGATAAGGTGGTTGATAAACGAGGTACGCGTGAACTGGCCACGGAATATCTTAAGTATCTTTATTCTCCGATAGGGCAGGAAATTGCAGCCAAAAACTATTATCGTCCGCGCGATAAGGCTATTGCAGAAAAATACCACGCTGTTTTCCCCGATCTGAAACTCTTTACGATTGATGAGGTTTTTGCTGGTTGGGATAAAGCACAGAAAGAACATTTCGCCACAGGCGGGACTTTTGATGAAATTATCCGCCGTTAGTCATTGAGGCGATTGGTTGTGGTAGAAGAAGATTGTGGTAGAGGAAAATTGTAGCAGAGGAAGTGAGAAAAAACCGCCGTGGGTATATTCCGTGGCGGTTCATTTTTTTGTTTGCAATCTATTGGATATAAAAGATTACAAATTACGCTTTTTTCGCTTCGGCGGCGGCTTTTACAATCACAGCGAAAGCATCCGCTTTCAGTGATGCGCCACCGACCAATGCACCGTCGATATCCGGCTGAGTAAACAGTTCTGCTGCGTTGCTGGCGTTAACGGAACCGCCGTATTGAATAATGACCTGTTCAGCGATAGCGGCATCTTGTTTCGCGATATGATCACGGATAAATTTATGAACAGCCTGTGCTTGTGCAGGCGTTGCTGATTTACCCGTGCCGATTGCCCAAACAGGCTCGTAGGCAATAACCGTATCTTTGAATGCTTCGGCGCCCAGCGTGTTCAGGACCGCATCGATTTGTCGTGCACAAACCGCTTCAGTTTGACCCGCTTCGTTTTCCTGTTCGGTTTCACCAATGCACAGAACTGGGATCAGACCTTGCTCTTTCAGGATGGCAAATTTCCTGGCAATCAGTTCGTCGCTCTCTTTGTGATAAGTACGACGTTCAGAGTGGCCGATAATGATGTATTTCGCGCCGGCGTCTTTCAGCATTTCTGCGGAAGTTTCGCCAGTGAATGCGCCAGAAAGGTTAACGCCAACATCTTGTGCACCCAGAGCAATACGGCTGCCAGCCAGAGCATTGTTTGCCAGAGAAACATAAACTGTTGGTGGTGCAATAGCGACGCCACAGCCGTCAACGTTGCTCAGTTCTTTACGCAGGCCTGCAATCAGGTCGTTAACCATGTGGGTACTGCCATTTAATTTCCAGTTACCCATAACTAATGGATGTCGCATGTTTTTCCCTCCAACCAGAAAATAATCAAATTGCGAACTGAATGAATATTCTTTCTTTGAATGACATCAATCGGATGTCATTCCCTGTAAGCGGAATCCCGACAGTATAAAGATCATCAGCGCGAATAGCTCTGCGCTGTGTCACTAATTTTCATTTGCTGAGGTGTCAGATAGTGATAGCTTAATCGGTTCAATTGCGAAGGTCATTATATTTTCGCTGCTGTTCACGATGATATAGCGTGTTGCTCCCATTTTCTGGCTGAAAGCAGGGTGTTTTTCCGCCACTTGTAATAGTTTTTCTAATTGGGTTTTGGCCTGATCAGGGGAAAGAGTCGGTTCAAATTGGCCGATCAGCGCGGTTATATACTGTTTTACCAGAATGAAATTCTGCTCACCTTCTTGCCCATCTTGTGATGGTAATAGCGTAATTTGCAGGCTCTTAATCTTTTCGCTACCCCGCTCCAGCACTGCCGAAGAGTATATTTTTTCATTGATTTTACTGGCCGCGCGAATGAAAGGCAGAGAAACATCTTTGCTTGCAATTACCTTATATTCGTATAGGGGGATTTCAGGGTGTTTTTTGTTATATTTTTCCCGGAAGATAGGGATGGTATCTTCGAAAGTCGGCGAATTTGGCAGCAGATACATCAACTGTGGGTTCATTTCTGGTGTGACAGAAGGCTCACTCGCAACGGCAGATAATGGCAAACTGATGCCAAAAGCGATTAATATTGTCACCAGAAGTTTATTCATGCCTGTTTTCATTTTGCTACTCACTGAGTTAAATACTGAAAAAACAGCATCCACAATTTGGAAAAGAGTACATGACATTACAACAATGGGGATTTTCATTCAAAGGTCGAATTGGACGCCGGGAATTCTGGATTGGCATTGGCATCTGTTTTGCCTTGATTTTTATACTCCTGACACTGCATGGAATGAATGCCCTCCCCATAAATTATGCGGCAGTTGGTGTGGCCTTGCTACTTTATCCAACCATTGCAATTTTTTCTAAGCGCCTGCATGACCGGAATAAACGTGGCGGCTGGGTATTACTGTTCGCATTGGCTTGGGTGTTACTGTCCCTTGACTGGAGTGCAATGGCCCCAATATGGCAATGGGGTATTGGTCGTTTTGTCCCAACACTGATTTTCGTTATGATGATGCTTGATTGTGGCGTATTCCGTGGTACGGAAGGGGCTAACCGTTTTGGGGAAACGGCAGAAATGGTTGATTACATTTCTGCCAAGTAATTTCTGCCAAATAGCCTGCTCTAAAACGTCTATAAGTTGATGAGTGATGCTGTGAATATCAATATGTTGATTACCAATATTGCTCACTGGTGATATGGCCTGGTTTACGGCGCAAGTGTTTTACCATGTTGCGCTGCTCTTTCAGCAGTTGTTGGGTATCCCTGACCATTTGGGGGTTCCCACACAACATAACATGACTGTTTTCTGCCTGTATGGGGAGGCCAACAGCCGATTCCAGTTCTCCACTCTCAATTAATGCGGGAATTCTCCCCATCAGTGAGTCGGGGTATTTTTCTCGACTAACGATGGTCTGTATTCTCAGCTTGCCTTGAAGCTTCTTCTCTAATTGCTGCATCATTGGCAAATAACTCAAATCCTGCCCCCATCTCACTGCATGAACCAGCACGATGTTTTCAAATCTTTCCAGATTAACCCCTTGCTGGAGTATGGAAAGATAAGGCCCAATGGCGGTGCCGGTTGAAAGCATCCAAAGTGTTTGGCAATCAGGGATTTCATCAAGAACAAAAAAGCCTGCCGCTTGTTCTGTAACGAGCAGTTCATCTCCGGTTTTTAATGTTGCCAGCCGAGAGCTAAGTTTGCCTTCTGGAACAGTGACTAAATAAAACTCCAGATTATTGTCATCGGGGGAGTTGACGTAAGAGTATGCGCGTTGAATGCGCTCACCTTCAATTTCCAGTGCAAGTTTTGCAAATTGTCCGGCGGTAAATTTTTCTATCGGCGCATGTACCTTGATGCTAAAGAGTGAGCCTGTCCAATTGGTTATGTCGGTAACTTTTCCTGTAACCCAGTTTGCCATTACGATTAACCTCTCTACACAATATGATGCTAATTAATTTGATGGAATAAATACTGCGTGAATTGGCGATTTTTTGTAACGATTCTACGTGATTACCTGAAATAGCATTATCGATTACGTGTTACAGTTCAATTAACTGTATTTTTGCCAATAATATGGATTGATATGTACATTTTTATTGACATATATGGATAATTTAACTGTGATTTTTTATTCATGCGAAATTGTATACTGCAATGAAAAAATATAGATTTGTCGAGCGAGTCACTTTCAATGAAGTCAGAATCTTATAACGAATGACTGTTTGATAACGAATAATTGTATGTAAATGCGATGAGAAAAATAGAACACTTTAATTTATTGTTGATGCTGATTGCCTTGGCTGCTGTCGGGCAGATGACACAGACAATCTATGTGCCAGTTATTGCAGATATAGCGAGTGATCTTGATAAACCCGCAGGTGAGGTTCAGCGGGTTATGGCGGCATATCTATTTTCTTATGGGCTTTCGCAGCTTTTTTATGGGCCTTTATCCGATAAGGTGGGGCGTCGTCCAGTCATTTTGGCGGGAATGTCCATTTTTCTGGTGGCGACGACATGTGCACTGTTTGCCCCCAATTTACTGATACTGGTTATTGCCAGTGCGTTTCAGGGGTTGGGTACGGGCGTTGCCGGTGTGATGGTGCGTACCATGCCGCGGGATTTATATACGGGGACGACGTTACGTTACGCCAATAGCTTACTGAATATGGCGGTATTGGTCAGTCCTTTGGCTGCTCCCATGATTGGTGGTCTGGTGGCTCATTATTTTGGGTGGCGTGCCTGCTATTGGTTCCTATTAATATTGGGCGCGATAGTTACTTTCTTCCTGTTCCGGCATCTGCCGGAAACCCGCCCCACGCAGACTGAACATAGCACGATGTTGGTCGCTTTCCACCAGTTACTCTCCCATGGTTCTTTTGTGGCTTACTTGCTGATGTTGGTCGGTGGCCTGGCTGGGGTTGCTGTTTTTGAAGCAAGTAGCGGTGTGTTGATGGGCGCTGTTTTGGGGTTAGATAGCTTAACGGTCAGTATCCTGTTTATTTTGCCCATTCCTGCGGCGTTCTTTGGTGCATGGTATGCGGGACGCGAAGGTAAAACATTTTATCGGCTGATGTGGCATTCTGTGATTTGTTGCTTATTGGCCGGAGCTTTGATGTGGCTCCCCGGTTGGTTAGGCATCATGAATATCTGGACGTTGCTGATACCTGCTGCACTCTTCTTTTTTGGTGCAGGCATGTTGTTTCCTTTGGCAACGACAGGAGCAATGGAACCTTTTCCTTATCTGGCAGGAGCGGCAGGTGCTTTGGTGGGGGGATTTCAGAACGTGGGTTCGGGTGTGGCGACATGGCTGTCGGCAATGTTACCGCAAAATAGCCAATTCAGTGTCGGTATTTTGATGTTTTCCATGGCCCTGTTGATTCTATTTTGCTGGTTGCCGATTTCCCAACGGCTCCAACGTCAGGAGCCTACGGCCTTATAAAGTCTCGACTTGGCAAAATCGGAGCATCAGATAAAAATGCTCTGACATTGCCGTATTGTGATATTGCACTGCTACAATATTGCATTACTACAATGCCAGAGCTTTTGTTTATCTGGTGTTTTCGCGATTAAGCGCGATCTTCCCACTCTTGAGCACGGGCAACGGCTTTCTTCCAGCCATTGTATCTATGATTGCGCTCAGTCGTTTCGATACCTGGGCGGAATTCTTTTTCGATGACGGCCTTACTCTTCACTTCATCCAGATCTCGCCAGAATCCGACGGCCAAACCAGCAAGGAAAGCGGCTCCTAACGCGGTGCTTTCACGTACTTCCGGGCGTTCTACGCGCGTGCCGAGAATGTCGGATTGGAACTGCATCAGGAAGTTATTGGCAACAGCACCGCCATCTACACGTAAAGCTTGCAGGCGTGTACCCGAGTCAGCTTGCATCGCATCCAATACATCGCGGGTTTGGTAAGCGATGGATTCCAACGTGGCGCGAATAATATGGTTGCTATTTGCACCACGGGTCAGGCCGAAAATAGCACCACGAGCATAAGGATCCCAGTATGGTGCACCAAGGCCAGTGAACGCCGGAACGACATAAACGCCATTACTGTCTTTGACTTTCGTTGCGAAATATTCCGAATCTGTCGCATCGGCAATGAGTTTCAACTCATCACGTAGCCATTGAATGGAAGCCCCGCCAACGAATACGGCACCTTCCAGTGCATAGTTGACTTCTCCGCGCGGGCCACAGGCTATGGTAGTCAGCAGGCCATGGTTAGAGCGAACGGCATCTTTGCCTGTGTTCATCAGCAGGAAGCAGCCGGTGCCGTAAGTATTTTTGGCCATACCGGGATGAACACATAATTGTCCGTACAGGGCGGCCTGCTGGTCACCTGCAATACCCGCGATAGGAATACGAGTGCCGCCTTTACCACCGATATTGGTTTGACCATAGACCTCTGAGGAAGCTGCGACTTTTGGCAGCATAATGCGAGGAATGCCCAATTCATCGAGAATTTTTTGATCCCATTCCAGATTATGAATATTGAACAACATGGTACGGGAAGCATTGGTATAGTCGGTTACGTGTACACGTCCCTGAGTCATTTTCCAGACTAGCCATGTATCAACGGTACCGAATAAGAGCTCTCCGTTTTCAGCGCGTTGACGAGCCCCTTCGATGTTATCCAAAATCCATTTTATTTTCGTGCCGGAGAAGTAGGGATCAACGACCAAACCGGTATTGTGGCGGATATACTCTTCCAAACCCTCTTTTTGTTTCAGTTTGGTACAGATATCTGCTGTCCGGCGGCATTGCCATACAATCGCGTTATAAACGGGCTTACCCGTCTCTTTTTCCCAGACAATAGTTGTTTCTCGTTGGTTAGTAATACCAATGCTGGCAATTTGATCGGAATTGATATCTGCTTTTGCCAGTACTTCAACCAGTGTAGAGCTTTGGCTTGCCCAGATTTCCATTGGATCGTGCTCTACCCAACCTGGTTTGGGGTAAATTTGAGGGAATTCGCGTTGTGAGATGCAGACAATATTGGCATCGTGATCAAGCACAACAGCTCGTGAACTGGTTGTGCCCTGATCCAGAGCGACGATATATTTTTTTTCAGTGATATTTTCTGTTGTCATAACTATAACCTGGTTTCAATGACTCATTTTTTATTGTTTTATTGGATTGCCATCACTTAAGTATGGCAAGTTTAAATCTCGCGCGGTAAATGGCGAGCAATTAGTTTGCGGTAGCCAAAAGCGCCTAAAATCGCGCCAACGACAGGAGCTACCAAAGGAACAAGGCAATAAGGAATATCTCGGCCGCCTGTCAGGGCAATATCTCCCCAACCTGCTAAATAAGCAACCAATTTGGGGCCGAAGTCACGGGCCGGGTTCAGGGCAAATCCGGTCAGCGGGCCGAATGAACCACCGATAACCGCGATGAGGATACCAATCAACAGCGGTGCTAAAGGCCCGCGCGGGATGCCGTTGCCATCATCTGTCAGAGCCAGAATCAGACACAGCAGAACGGCAGCGATAATAACTTCGACGATAAATGCCTGTAATACGGAGATCTGTGCAGCAGGGTAAGTAGAGAAAACCCCCGCCGTGAAGAGACTTTCCTGTGAACCACGAACCGTGTTGTGAACTTGCTCATAATCCAGGAAAAGATTGTAATACATCATATAGATGATAAGCGCTGCAACAAAGCCCCCGAGCATCTGGGCAATGATGTAAGGCAGCACTTTTTTTCTGTCAAAGTTGGCGAATAGGCATAGTGCAATGGTGACAGCGGGATTGAGATGTGCGCCTGAGATGCCTGCGGTCAGGTAAACCGCTAGGGCAACACCAAAACCCCAGATGATACTGATTTCCCATAAACCCAGTTGTGCCCCTGCAAGCCGGGCGGCAGCAACGCAGCCTAAGCCAAAGAAGACGAGTAATGCAGTACCCAGAAATTCTGAAATGCATTGACCTGATAATGTTGGATTAGCGGTTCGGCTCATTTCTATATCCTATAAAAAAAGTACAGGGGGAGATTAATGATTAGCCATTTCTTATATATTAAGAGAAAGGTGCCTGTGAATTTATCGTTAATGCGCGTAAACGAGAAATAGCGAAATTGAAATCTGCGTGTTGCGTCAACAAAATGAGCGAATTCGCATTTGATTATGGCTTTCTTTAGTCTGGAAATGTGATCTTGTAAACATTTTGCTTTAGTCGCTATATTTCTCGTTATACCGCACATTGAAAGGATGAAACTAGACAGGCGTTGATAGGCTAAATACAATCAAGAGATTGCTTACAAGAGGGCCCGAGAATGTCATTTGAAGTTTTTGAAAAGCTAGAATCTAAAGTTCAGCAAGCGATTGATACCATCACTTTGCTGCAAATGGAAATTGAAGAATTAAAAGAACAGAATGCGGCGTTATCTCAGAATGTCCAGAATATGACAGACAGCCGTGATTCACTGACACGTGAAAACGAGCAGCTCAAACAAGAACAATCAGCATGGCAAGAGCGCTTACGTACCCTGTTGGGTAAGATGGAAGATGTACAATAAGGTATCTAACGGCTTAGCTGAAAAAGGGCGATGATTGCGCCCTTTTTTTTATACCCAATAAAGATAATGGGTACTACACTTCATCGTCGTCACTGTCTTCGTCAAGATCTTCGTCAGTATCCAGTGGTACATCTGATAAGACAATGCCGGTGTTGTCTGCGTAGAGGTAATCACCAGAGAAGAAAGTTACGCCACCGAAGTTCACTCTGATATCACTTTCACCCACGCCTTCGCTATTGGAACCGGCAGGAATGGCGGCCATTGCCTGAATACCAATATCAAGTTCAGCAAGGTGATCAACCTGACGCACCGCGCCATAGACGACAATGCCTTCCCACTCATTATTGGCGGCAAGTTGAGCCAATTCGGCGTCAACGAGTGCCTTGCGTACCGATCCACCACCATCGACGAGCAGAATATGGCCAAGCCCATTTTCTTCAAGTAAATCATAAAGCAGGCCATTGTCTTCAAAGCATTTCACCGTGATGATCTGACCACCAAATGAAGTACGCCCACCAAAGTTGGAAAATAGTGGTTCTACCACGTTTATATCTTCTTGATAGATATCACAAAGTTCGGAAGTATCATATTTCATGGGTTTTACGTCTGGTTTATGCAAGGAACGGACAGTATATCCTTTTAAAGCCAATGTTGGCAAAATCATCAATCTTGAAACTTATGGATAAAATTGATGTCTACTCGCTTAATTAAGTACCAATCCGATGGAAAACAGCACATTAGTCAATAATGCTGCTTTGACCATTTGTACCAGCTTAGGGCGCATACCTTCCGGTGTCGGATCACGCAGCACTTGCAACATGTGTTTCAGTAATAGAGGAAAGGCAAGCAAAAATAGCCAGCTAGTCCAAGAACTTAGATACTGGAGCGTAAAGGTGATAAGGCAAAACATGGCACTTATTATCAGGGCAGCATGGTAGTAACGTGCTTTTTTTCCACCCAATCTGACAGCCAGCGTATTTTTGCCGTTTTGCCGATCATTTTCGATATCGCGCAAATTATTAATATTCAAAACTGCAACAGAAAGTAAACCACAGGCGGTTGCGGGCAGGAACGTATTCAGGGAAAAGGTATTGGCTTGCAGGTAATAGGTACCAAGAACACTCAACCAACCAAAGAAAATCAGGACAGAAATATCACCCAGCCCAAGATAGCCGTAAGGTCTGGCTCCCACGGTATACGTGATAGCCGCGATAATCGCCAGTAATCCCAGAACCAGGAAACCGATAACATCACTCAGGCTATTACAGGCCACGACGATAAGAGAAATGCCTGACAGACAAGAGAGCAGCACCGTGATCTTCAATGCATTTTTCATCTGCTTTGCTGTAATCAGGCCTTTTTGCATGCCACGCATTGGGCCGATACGTTTTTCTGCATCACTGCCTTTGGCAACATCGCCATAGTCATTGGCGAGATTGGAAAGAATTTGCAGTATGGCAGCAGTTAATAAAGCTAGCAACGCCACAGGCCATTTGAAATGTCCCGTCCATGATGCAAGGGCTGAACCAGTTACGACGGCCGCTATGGCCAGAGGTAACGTTTTAGGGCGTAAGCTTTCCAGCCATGCCTGTATCTGACTGATAGACGTTGTTGAGCTCATATTGTCACTATTTGTCATTACGTGATTATACCCGTCGCCTTTCAAGTTGCCCCTTTGTTGGCTGCGCTCGCTCACCCCGATCACATAGTTATCTATGCTCCCGGGGATTCACTCTCTTGCCGCCGCGATGCATCTTGAAATTCATAGGGTATAGTGGATGATAAATTTTATATCATCGAAAATAGAGAAATGGGAGGCTAAAAGCCTCCCATTTTACGATTTCTTTCACTGTGTTCGCGTTTTTCTTCACATTGAATTGCTTGCGTGAATAAGTCCGGCGAACCAGATTAAATCAGGTCAATATTACCGATTATAAAATAAACCGGCTCAGGTCTTCATCCGCAACCAGCTCATCTAAATGTTCTTTGACATAATCGGCATTGATTTCAACCGACTGTCCTTGGCTCTCGCTGGCGTCGAAAGAGATATCTTCCATCATACGCTCAAGCACGGTATGAAGACGACGGGCACCGATGTTTTCGGTGGTTTCATTCACTTTCCATGCTGCTTCCGCGATTTTGCGGATACCATCAGTAGTGAATTCGATACCCATACCTTCGGTCGCCATCAGAGCCTTATACTGTTCAGTCAGTGAGGCATTAGGTTCAGTCAGAATACGTTCAAAGTCTTCAGTTGTCAGTGCTTGTAATTCAACACGGATTGGCAAACGGCCCTGAAGTTCAGGGATCAGATCGGAAGGGCTGGAAACCTGGAAAGCGCCGGAGGCGATGAACAGAATGTGATCGGTTTTGACCATGCCGTGTTTGGTGGAAACGGTACAGCCTTCTACCAGTGGCAGCAGATCGCGCTGAACACCTTCACGTGAAACATCCGGGCCGGAAGTCTGGCCGCGTTTACAGATTTTATCGATCTCATCAATGAAGACGATACCGTGCTGTTCAACCGCATCAATCGCTTGCTGTTTCAATTCTTCCGGATTAACCAGTTTTGCGGCTTCTTCTTCGACCAGCAGCTTGAACGCATCTTTGATTTTCATCTTGCGGTTTTTCTGGCGCTGGCCTGCCAGATTCTGGAACATGGATTGCAACTGATTAGTCATCTCTTCCATGCCCGGAGGCGCCATGATTTCAACGCCAACTGGCGCGGCTGAAACTTCGATTTCAATTTCTTTGTCGTCTAACTGGCCTTCACGCAGTTTTTTGCGGAATGCCTGACGGGTTGAAGATGGCTCGGACTGAGTTTCTGCCTGTCCCCAGTTATTTTTTGCCGGTGGCAGCAGGACATCCAGAATGCGCTCTTCTGCCAGCTCTTCGGCACGATAGCGGTTTTTCTCAATGGATTGCAGACGAACCATTTTCACTGCGGCATCAGTCAGATCACGGATAATGGAATCAACTTCTTTGCCAACATAACCCACTTCGGTGAATTTGGTTGCTTCAACCTTGATAAAGGGAGCGTTAGCCAGTTTTGCCAGACGACGGGCGATTTCGGTTTTACCGACACCGGTTGGGCCTATCATCAAAATATTTTTTGGGGTGACTTCTTGACGCAGTGATTCATCCAACTGCATACGACGCCAGCGGTTGCGCAGAGCAATGGCAACAGCACGTTTTGCTTTGTCTTGGCCGATGATGTGATTGTCGAGTTCGCTGACAATTTCGCGAGGAGTCATTTCAGACATACTATCTATCCTTACGCTTTCGAAGGCAGTTCTTCGAAGTTGTGATTATGGTTGGTGTAGATGCAGATATCGCCAGCGATGGACAGGGCGCGTTCGGTAATTTCTCTGGCACCGAGTTCCGTGGTTTCCAGCATTGCACGGGCGGCAGCCTGCGCGTATGAGCCTCCGGAACCAATGGCAATAAGATCATTCTCTGGCTGAATCACATCACCGTTACCTGTAATAATCAGAGAAGCATTTTCATCTGCGACGGCAAGCAGGGCTTCCAGCTTACGTAGCATGCGATCCGTTCGCCAGTCTTTGGCCAGTTCAACAGCCGCTTTGGTCAGATGCCCTTGATGCATTTCGAGTTTACGTTCAAACAGTTCGAACAGTGTGAAGGCATCGGCAGTACCGCCGGCAAAACCCGCGATGACTTTGTCATTGTAAAGGCGGCGCACTTTGCGGACATTGCCTTTCATCACGGTATGACCCATGGTTGCTTGTCCATCACCACCGATGACGACTTTGCCATTACGGCGAACACTTACGATTGTAGTCACGAGTTAGCCCCTGGTTACAAAATAGAAGATGGTACACACGGGATGTTGGCTGGTTATTCTGCAATGGCTTGTGGTATTGCTGATAAAAGCACCGTGTGTATGTTATTAACGATTAAGATGGGGGAATTTTCTGACTTTTCAACCCCCAACCGGGCGAGGAATACAGTCGGATACACCTGCACCAGCAACCTTTTCGCGCATTTTTTCAGCACTGGCCTTGTTTTTATATGGGCCGAGCATAACACGGTTCCAATTGTCTTTCGTGGTAATCTGGCTTTCAATGCCTGCGAATGCAAGGCTGGCACGGACAGATTCAGCTTGATCCATCGTGCGGAAGGAGCCGCATTGTAGCATCAACCTGGTACCATTTGTTTCAGATTTTGGTTTAGTTTCACCGGAGTTTTGGGGGGACGCTGATGACTTGCTTTCCTGAGCAACAGTTGTTTTTTGCTCTGGAGAATACTGCTTAGATTGCTGCTGCATATATTCTTGTGAAGGTGGATTGATCACAACGCGCGTACGTGGAACAGGCTCACTATTATAGGGAACTTCTTTCAACGAGATAGGCGGCTGGCGCATATCCGCCTGCATTTGTTCAAGCAACTGCTTCTGTTCTGGTGTCAATTGAGGGGCATGGTTCAGCGGTTGATTCAATATTGCAGTGGGATCTTGTATTGAAGATTCATTAACAGGCCGGTTTTCCAACTCTTTGATGTAGCTCCAGCGCTCTTCTGGTTTAGGGGGCAGGCCATGACCTTTGGTTTGGTGAGAAGGCTGGGGGGCATTTTGTCCACTTTCTTTTTTGTTGTGTACGATGAAATAAAGGCCACCAATAAATATGACCACCAAGGCCACAGCAACGGCTAATGTAGTTTTGGGTAATCCTTGAGACTGATTTTTCTTCTTACCAGTACTTTTCCGACGGGGATTGCTCTGCCCGCGACTCACATAATCTCGTTGTGCCACTGTTTAATTCGCTGATTAATTAAAAATTAAGGAATAGATAACCAATGTTACTTAACCTACTGTTATTTGGCTAGCTTTTAGGCGAGCAAGTACTCGAGCGAATGATCAATTCTGCATCCAGTAACCTTGAGCCTTTGGAAACCCATCGGCCTTGAAGCTGTTCCAGCAACAAAAGCATAGAATGGCGCCCAATCTCATAACGAGGTTGTTTCACTGTGGTTAGAGCCGGTTCACTGTATTGAGCCAGATTCAAATTATCGAAACCAATAACAGAGAGTTCTTCTGGTAATTTTAACCCCATTTTCTTGGCTTGCCACATTGCGCCCAGGGCCATGACATCGCTATGGCAGAAAATCGCACTCGGAGGCTCCGGTAGAGTCAGTAGGATTTCCGCCAATTCAGCGCCACTTTCATGGGTAAAATCGCCCCGGACAATATATTCTTCCAGAATTTCTCCTCCTGTGCGCCGTAGGGCTTGAATGTACCCTTGCAATCGATAGTGGCACAGTGGCATGTTATCCGGCCCTGTAATGCAGGCGATGCGTTTGTGCCCCAGTTTTTGCAGATGATGGATGGCATTGAATGCGGCTGTCAGGTTATCAATATGGACAGTCGGAAGTTCCAGTTCCGGTGCGAATTCATTGGCCATGACCATTGGCGGCAGGTTTTTTTGCTCTTCTTTGGAAACATCGAAAGGAATATTGGAACCCAACAGCACCATGCCATCAATGCGTTTGGTGATCAGCAGATTGATAAACGCATGCTCTTGTTGCTGCTGATGTTTACAGTCACCAATCAGAACCAGATAGCCATGTTCGGCTGCGGTTTCTTCAATGCCGCGAATGACTTCGGTGAAGAAAGGATCGCTGATATTGGGCACAATAACTAAAATCGCCCTAGATTCATTGCGTCGTAGATTTTTAGCAAGATTGTGGGGATAGTAACCCACTTCCAGTACGGCATTTTCTACTTTCTGACGTGTACGAGCAGAAACCTTATCAGGATTCATAAGTGTTCTTGATACAGTTGCAGTAGAAACACCAGCCACTTTGGCAACATCTTTCATGGTTGCCAATGTACAATTCTTTTTTTCCATAGTTCACTCCTCGCTTTCTACAGGCAGCAAAACGATTGCTCTCAATCTGCTAAAAAACGCCGGTTATTCCTAAGAAAGAAGTTCTGGCGGATCGTTTTCTACAGTCATATTAATAAGTTCATTTTAAACTGATTAATAAGCCAATCCGTTACTTTGTTTGCATAAAAAGTGTGATATGAATCATTTCTTAGAGATACTTCGCAAATTAAGGAAATAATTACCTCTATTTCTGTTATTGGTTAATGATTTTCTGTTATCAACCTTCGGTCGGGTCAACGTCAATGTTCCATTTCACCTTGCGTGCCTGTGGCAGTGCGGTGATTTGCGGGTAGATCCCTGCCATCATTTTCTGTAGGAAGATACGTGAAGGATGTTGAACCATTAATTGCCAGCGATAACGACCGCCGCGTTTGGATTGTAATGCCGGTACGGGGCCCATGATCCATAGTTGGTTATCATACAGTGGATGATGTTCAAGCAATTGACGCATTTGTTGCAAAAATGCGGGCGCTTGTTGATTGTCATGATCTTCTGAGCGGAGCAAGATGTGGCTGGCAAAAGGTGGCAGATGCACTTGTTGCCGTTCTTCCATCGCTTGCTGCGCAAAGGCATCGTAGCCTTTTTCCAGTAATACCTGTAATAGAGGGTGTTCAGGATGGTGGGTTTGCAGAACAACTTCACCTCGCTTGCCTGCTCGTCCTGCCCGACCGGAGACTTGAGTATACAGTTGGGCAAAACGCTCTGCTGCCCGAAAATCGGCAGAGAACAGGGCTCCATCAACATCAAGTAAGGAGACCAAAGTCACGTCGGGGAAGTGATGGCCTTTCGCCAGCATTTGAGTACCAATCAGAATACGGGCCCCGCCTTGATGTACTTCAGCCAGTTGTTGTTCCAATGCCCCTTTGCGGCTGGTGGTATCACGATCAATGCGGGTGACAGGAATATTGGGAAACAGTTGGGTGATGCCATCTTCAAGCTGTTCCGTGCCCAGACCGACAGGGATTAGGTTAGTGGAACCACATTGTGGGCACTGGCGTGGGATCGGTCGTTGGCTGTCACAGTGGTGGCAACGTAGGTGGCGATGGTTTTGGTGCAGCGTGTAATAATGATCACAGCGCTGGCATTCCGCTATCCAGCCGCATTCATGACAAAGCAGGGCGGGAGAATAGCCACGGCGGTTCAAAAACAGGATAACCTGATTGTCCGCCTTGAGGTGCTCTTTGATGCGGTTGATGAGCGGTTGTGATAACCCGACAGTCAACGGTAATCCTTTCAGATCCAGCAAATGCTGGGTCGCTGGCTGGGCGTGGCCTGCTCGTTTGGTTAATGTGAGTTGGCGGTATTTCCCCTGCTGAACGTTATATAGTGTTTCCAGTGCTGGCGTGGCGGTTCCCATAATGATCGGAATCCCCTCTTTTTTGGCACGAAACACCGCCAAATCACGAGCATGATAGCGCCAGCCTTCCTGCTGTTTGTAGGAGCTGTCATGCTCTTCATCAATAATGATGACTCCCAGATGGGCAAAGGGAGTAAACAAGGCAGAGCGTGTACCGATGACGATAGCATTTTCTCCCCGCTTCGCCCGCAGCCAAACGGCTAATCGTTCGCTGTCATTCAATGCTGAGTGAAGGACATCAACAGGTGCGTCGAAACGCTCCCGGAATCGGCGAATAGTTTGTGGTGTCAGCCCAATTTCGGGCACCAAAATCAGAGCCTGTTTACCTTGTCCAAGAATATTTTCCAATACGCTGAGATAGACTTCTGTTTTGCCTGAACCCGTGATGCCCGCAAGCAGCCACGGGGAGAAAGTGTTATCTTCTGCGCGAATGGCGCCTATAGCGGTGGCTTGTTCTGTATTCAGCTTTAGCCGTTCGCCGATGATTTTAAAATCTTCATGCCAATTTTCAGCTTCTGGCTGTATTGGACAAAGCTCAATCAGTGATTTCTTTTTCAGTGATTGCAATGCACTTTCACTTAATTCCAATTCAGCGACTTGGTGGCGGTAAACAGGTTTTTGGCGCAAAGTGGCTAAAGTCTGCTGCTGTTTGGTAGAACGCTTGAGTTGTTCGAGTGGGAGCTCGCGTCCAGTTTCAGTGACATGCCATTGCCAGAGTGGAGAAAACTCTGCCGGTTTTCCCTGCCGTAGCAAAACGGGCAGAGCATGGAACAAAACCTCCCCCAGCGGATGGTGATAATAGCTGGCTGACCACAAGAGCAATTGCCAAAGATCGTCGGGAAAAAGTGGCTGGGCATCAAGAATGCCGGAAATAGACTTGAGCTGCTCGGGAGAAAATTCGCTGTTGTCTGTAATACCAGTGACTATACCTATTGCATTACGTTTGCCAAACGGCACGTTCACGCGGACACCGATAGCCGGCAAAGGTAGCCCTTCGGGTAATAGATAATCAAAAGCGCGGGTTAAGGGGACAGGCAACACAACCTGAACAACTGTCATAAGGCGTTTTCCGGATGATTAATGACCAGACAAAAGAAAGTATAGCGACAAGGGTATCATAGCAAATCAGCAGATTTCATTGCGTGATGAACAGATTTTCTGTATGATCCGCCGCCTTTGGTATAGAAATTACCGATACTGATTTTTATCAACACGACATTTTTATCAACATGACGTGTGGTGTCTGGCGGCAACAGGGCTGGATAGCGACACGGCCTGAACAGAGGTTTCCCATGAAACAAGGTATCCATCCTAAGTACGAAGAAATTACTGCATCTTGCTCTTGCGGTAACGTTATCAAAATCAACTCTACCGTAGGTCACAACCTGAACCTGGACGTTTGTGGTGCATGCCACCCATTCTACACTGGTAAGCAGCGTGACGTTGCGACCGGTGGTCGTGTTGATCGCTTTAACAAACGTTTCAGCGTTCCAGGTGCTAAGAAGTAATGACTTTTCTCTGTCTGTATTCAATACAGGCAGGATAGTTGAAACAAAAACGCCCGATGTTTTGCATCGGGCGTTTTTGTTATCAATATTCCCATGTTTCAGGATCAATACCGAGCTCACGCATCATGATTTTCGCCGCTTCAGGGATTTCATCATGACGCTCTTTGCGCAAATCATCATCATCAGGCAGAGGCTGTCCAGTGAACGCATGGAGAAAAGCTTCACACAGCAATTCGCTATTTGTTGCATGACGCAGATTGTTCACCTGACGACGGGTACGCTCATCAGTCAGGATTTTCAGCACCTTTAACGGGATTGAAACCGTAATTTTTTTGACCTGTTCACTTTTTTTGCCATGTTCAGCATAAGGGCTGACATACTCACCATTCCACTCAGCCATGAGATACCTTAAATAATTTTTAAATCAAGTAATTGAAATCAGAAGTTGGAGGGTACTTCTGATCTGTTTTCATGTCGGTAATTCGGTAGTCTAGCATAATTCGCTTATTGACTATATCGCTCCAGTCTCACTGACTTATAAAGTATAACCAGAAGAAATATAAAGCATAAGGATAATCGCCTAATTGTAGTATTAGACCGTCGTATTAAACCGCAAATGATTTTGGATGTCTAGATGTGTTGACGTCTATGCTTCCGATCGTTATCCTTGCATGACGCCAATAATAACAATGATGGGTAAAGTTTATGGGATGTAAGCAAGCGACAGTTGCGGTTCACAGTGGCTCAAATATTGATGAACAATATGGCTGTGTGGTTCCACCTATCTATCTTTCCAGCACATATAACTTTACTGGTTTCAACGAACCCAGAGCGCATGATTATTCTCGACGTGGTAATCCAGGTCGCGATGTCGTCCAACAGGTTTTGACAGAGCTGGAAAGTGGAGCCGGGGCAGTGATGACCAGCAGCGGTATGTCAGCCATTCATCTGTTATGCACTGTATTTCTGAAACCGGGGGATTTATTAGTGGCTCCCCATGATTGTTATGGTGGAAGTTACCGTCTGTTTGATAGCTTGAGCAAGCGTGGTGCATACAATGTGCTCTTTGTTGATCAGTCAGATGATCAGGCTCTGAAACAGGCATTGGCACAAAAGCCTAAACTGGTGTTGATTGAAACGCCGAGCAATCCTCTGTTGCGAATTGTCGATATTCAATATATTTGCGAGCTGGCCCATGAAGTGGGGGCATTGGCTATCGTGGATAACACCTTCCTGAGTCCTGTACTGCAAAAGCCATTGGATTTGGGGGCGGATTTAGTGGTGCATTCCTGCACGAAATATCTGAATGGGCATTCTGACCTGATTGCAGGGGCGATCATTGCCAAAGATCCGGAAATTGCCAAAGATTTGGCATGGTGGGCGAACAATATTGGTGTGACAGGGGCAGCTTTTGACAGCTATTTGTTGCTACGCGGCATCCGTACCTTATCTGCCCGTGTGCTGCTTCAACAGAATAATGCTGCTGTTATTGCTGATTATTTACAACAGCAACCACAAGTGAAAAAGCTCTATTACCCTGCACTGAAAAGCCATCCCGGGCATGAAATTGCCGTTAAACAGCAAAAGGGTTTTGGGGCAATGCTGAGTTTCGAATTGGATGGTGATGAACTCACCATGCGTCGCTTTTTATCTGCATTAAAATTATTTACTCTGGCTGAATCTCTCGGTGGTGTGGAATCGTTGATTTCTCATACCGCAACAATGACACACGCGGGAATGTCGGCAGAAGCAAGGGCTCAGGCAGGGATTACGGATTTACTTCTTCGTGTCTCTGTAGGAATTGAAGATGGTCAGGATTTAATTGCTGATCTGGACAGCGCGTTTCAGGCAGCGGCAACGAGGTAATCATTAATCATGAGTGCACTGGCAACAGCGGGGGCGGAATCTGGCCGCCAATTACATAAATTTGGCGGCAGCAGCCTGGCCGATGTGAAGTGTTATCAGCGGGTTGCAGACATTATGGCGAACTATAGCCAGCCGGGTGATTTGATGGTGGTATCGGCGGCAGGGAGCACAACGAATCAGCTTATTGATTGGCTGAAATTGAGCCAGAGTGACCGGATATCAGCACATCAAGTCCAGCAATCGCTACGGCGCTATCAGCAAGAGTTGATCCGTGGCTTATTGCCTGAGGCGGTAGCAGAAGAGCTGGTCACAAAGTTTATCGCTGATCTGGAGAGATTGAGTGCACTGTTAGATAAGCCCGTTACAGATATCACCTATGCAGAAGTTGTCGGTCATGGTGAAATTTGGTCTGCACGTTTGATGGCGGCGTTACTTGAGCATCAGGGTCTCCCTAGTGAATGGCTGGATGCACGTAAATTTCTGCGGGCAGAACGAGCTGCTCAGCCGCAGGTTGATGTGAGTTTGTCCCAGCCCTTGCTCAGACAGTTATTGATCCAAAATCCGCATAAGCGTTTGGTTGTCACGGGATTCATCTCCTGTAACCAAAATGGTGAAACCGTCCTGCTGGGGCGCAATGGCAGTGACTATTCTGCCACACAGGTTGGTGCATTGGCGGGAACCCAAAAAGTCACTATATGGAGTGATGTTGCAGGGGTTTATAGTGCCGATCCGCGTAAAGTCAAAGATGCGTGCTTGTTACCTTTGCTGCGCTTGGATGAAGCCAGTGAATTGGCCCGTTTGGCGGCACCTGTACTTCATACCCGTACATTGCAGCCTGTATCCACCAGCGATATTGATCTGCAATTGCGTTGCAGCTACCAGCCTGAGCAAGGTTCAACTCGCATTGAGCGGGTGCTGGCAACAGGGACTGGAGCGAAAATTGTTACCAGCCATGATGATGTTTGCTTGATTGAATTGCATGTATCTTCAGCCCACGATTTTAAGCAAATCTACAAAGATATTGATTCATTGTTGAAACGCGCCCAAATTCGGCAGTTGGCGACAGGACTGCATGCGGACTGTAATCTTATTCAGCTTTGCTATACCTCTGAAATTGTGAACAGTGCCCTTGATGTTTTGCAGGATTCCGCTTTGCCCGGAAAACTTTCCCTGCGTGAAGGTTTAGCGCTGGTGGCATTGGTGGGGGCAGGAGTCTGTAAGAATCCGCTGCATAGCCATCGTTTCTATCAACAACTAAAAGATCAGCCTGTTGAATTTGTCTGGCATGCGGAAGATGGCATCAGCCTTGTTGCTGTTCTGCGCCTGAACCAAACTTCGCATCTGATTCAGGGTTTGCATCAAAGTCTGTTTCGGGCAGAAAAACGTATCGGTTTGGTGCTGTTTGGCAAAGGAAACATTGGCTCACGTTGGTTAGAACTATTTGCGCGTGAACAGAAGAATATTTCAGCCCGCAGTGATTTTGAGTTTATTCTGGCAGGCGTTGTGGATAGTTGCCGAAGTTTACTGAATTATCAAGGGATTGATGCCAGCCGTGCGTTGGCGTTCTTTGATGATGAAGCGACTAAACATGAAGATGATGCACTGTTTTTATGGATGAGAGCACATCCTTATGATGATTTGGTGGTACTGGATGTGACGGCAAGTGAAGAACTGGCCAAAGAATATATCGATTTTGCCAGCTATGGATTTCACGTTATCAGTGCCAATAAAGTTGCCGGTTCTTCCGATAGCAACACCTATCGTATGATCCGCGATGCCTTTACAAAAACGGGACGCCACTGGTTATACAACGCCACAGTTGGTGCAGGGCTGCCGATTAATCACTCGGTCAGGGATTTACGGGAAAGTGGAGATACCATTCTGTCCATCAGCGGGATTTTTTCCGGGACGTTATCATGGCTATTCCTGCAATTTGATGGTTCTGTCTCTTTCAGTGATTTGGTCGAGCAGGCATGGCAGCAAGGATTAACGGAACCTGATCCGCGTATCGATCTTTCTGGTCAGGATGTGATGCGTAAGCTGGTTATTTTAGCCAGAGAAGCGGGTTACGAGATAGAACCTGATCACGTTCGTGTTGAATCATTGGTGCCGGAAGAGGCACGAATCGGTTCCATCGAAGAATTTTTTGAAAACAGCGCTGCTATTAATGCCCAGATGCTTCAACGGTTGGAAGCGGCACGGGAAATGGGCATGGTACTGCGGTATGTCGCGCGTTTTGATGCCAGTGGTAAAGCTAAAGTGGGCGTGGAAGCGGTGCGTCATGATCATCCGTTAGCTTCATTGCTGCCGGCGGATAACGTATTTGCGATAGAAAGCCGCTGGTATCGCGATAATCCGTTGGTGATCCGTGGCCCAGGTGCCGGGCGGGACGTTACCGCGGGAGCAATCCAATCAGATTTAAATCGTCTCTCACAGCTTCTCTAATTCGAGGTTTTTGGCAGGGATATGATGAACTATCCCTGCCTGTATCATCATCCCGCCAATCAAAAGCATCTTATTACTCTCTATATGAACGCATCCCGTTTGCAAGACAAAAATCATGTTGACATCGACGGTAGGTTGCAGCT
>NZ_LFCV01000026.1 GCF_001037465.1 Xenorhabdus khoisanae | reverse complement strand
CTAACCAGTACTAATGAACCGTGCGGCTTAACCTGACAACACCGAAGGTGTTTTGGGCGTGCGGGAGCAACAGTTTCAACTACAGACAGCAGCTTGTTCGGGATTGAATACAGGATTTGTCTGGCGGCAATAGCGCGGTGGTCCCACCTGACCCCATGCCGAACTCAGCAGTGAAACGCCGTAGCGCCGATGGTAGTGTGGGGTCTCCCCATGTGAGAGTAGGGCACTGCCAGACATTCAATACGTCAGAAAAGCCATCCGGAATAGGATGGCTTTTTTGCGTTAAATCATAGAGCCTAAAAAATTACTTCATAGATTGATACAAGCTATAACCCGCTATAGCGCCAGCTATATCATAAGCCATATCGTGCCAACTCCAGCCAGTTCCAGATGGACGGCTATCATAGAATTCTTTTGCTGCACCAAGACTGATTGAGAACAACATACCAAATTGTGCACTTTCACGATGCCTCCAATTTTGACGATCTCCATATGCGTTTCCGGCTGCTGATACAACCGCAGAAAATAGAAAATGTTGCGCTTTATCTTTGCCAACCCAATTATCAGTGGCTTGACGCATATTAGAGCAAGATATATTTAATAGGAGAGGGAAGATTATTAATATATTTTTTATGAGGATGATGACAGTTTTCTTCATCTTAATTTAAGCCATGATTTATTTTTTAAAAATCATAGCCGCTTGATAAATAAGATACAAAAATCCCTTCTCGTTATTGCGAGAGGGGATTCAAAAATTGATAATTATTTATCTATATTACAGTATTCTGCTGATTAATCGATCAACTCGAATGCGTCGTAAACGGCGTATCAGCTTACGAACTTTAACAGGATAGAGCTGGATACTCTCCAGTTCCTGATAATTGCTGATAATTTTTGTGTGAGTACGAATGCAATCCAGCTCCATAGAACGTTGTTCTTGCATTTCTTGATGAGGATCGTGGATAAGAATGGCATTTTCCAGATCTAAACCCCAAGCACGAGGATTGAGATTATTACCTGTAATCAACTGCCACTTGTTATCAATCCAGATACCTTTTAAGTGATAAGTATTGTCTTGATCTTTCCATAACCGAATGGTTAATTGCTGGCTATCGATAAATTTTTGTAACCGGCTCGTAAAGCGACGCAAGTTTATTTCATACAAGTAGGGCAATGCCCCGATGATCCTAAACGGTTCTTCTGGCGGGATATAAAAATCATTGGCTGTTTTATCTCCAATGATGATCTCAACTTGTTTCCCTTGGCGAAGTAGCCGCGATATTGCCCGTACCAAAACTGCCGGTAAATTGAAATAAGGTGTACAAATCACCAACTTTTTTTCAGTGCAGGCCAACAGATGGCAGATCGTTTTATTCAGTTGGTTCTTTTTACCTAAACCAACTAAAGGTGTTACAGCCAATTCTTCATTTGAAGCTTGGTTTTCGAATTGATATTCAGAATCTCGTAATGAAGCACGGAATTGGCGGATCAGATTTTTAATCTCAAGACTACGAGGACGATTGTGACAAGCCAAATTTCTTACGGCTTCAGCGCTGAGCATACTGTCATCGATAAACTGCTTCATAATTGCTGCAAGTTTTGCATTGTGCAGCAAGTGATAACGGTCATAACGGTATTTTTCATGGCGATGCAGATAAACATCATTAATGCTGGCTCCGCTATAAATGACTGTATCATCAAAAATAAAGCCTTTCAGATGTAACACGCCCAATGCTTCACGTGTGTTCACAGGAACACCCAGAATAGGAATGTTGACCTCAGGATAGCTTTCAGCCATGGAACAGTACCAATCTGCGTTTGTTGCCGCTGCTTCTACGCCAATACGACCACGTTGAGCACGATGCCAGTCAACCAGGATTTTAATGTCCAGTTCAGGGCGTTTCTGTTTGGCGACATACAATGCAGTCAGAATATCCCGTCCAGCATCATCGTTTTCTAAATATAATGCCGCGATATAAATATGCTTTTGGGCGTTCGCTATGCGTTCCAGTAAGGTGCTGAGGAACACTTTAGATTGATAAAGTGTTTCTATGTCAGCAACTGACTGCGGTAGTTTAGGCAGTTGTGCAAGGTGTTGTTGGTGTTTTGCTTGTTTAAATTTGGACAACATCACAGTGCGTTTTTTCTCTTAGTTTAGATGGAATACGTTCCATCATAAGGTGTATGAATCAAAATGATCTGGCGATGATACCACTAGTTTGGCTCATTGTTAGTATGAATTAACGTTCCTGAGCTGATTGCTTTAAGTCTGTGCGATTCATCACGAAGTGAAATTTTTCCTCATCTTCATTGGATACACGCTTAAATCAAACTTTAGAGTTTTAGGACAAGATTAACAATGCCATCCTCCAACTGGATATCAATAGCAAATCCAAGCTTCTTGGCAAGTTGAATCATATTACGGTTTTCCGGCATAGTAATCGCATTCAAGACTTGAATACCGTGTTCTCTCGTGTAATGAATCAGCTTAGTCATGAGCTGATATCCTAACGTAATTCCCTTGAGATCTGATCGCACTAATATCGCAAATTCTGCTTCGATATTATCGGGATCGGCCATAGCACGGGCGACACCGATAATTTCAGGTGTCGTTGTAGGGTGACGTATCGCGACAAATGCCATTTCCCGGTCATAGTCAATTTGGGTCATGTTGGCGAGATCGTCATGAGTGAACTCACTGATTTCACTGAAATAACGATAATAAAGATCTTCTTTTGTCACTTGGTCGATAAACGTTTTCAGCAGAGGCTCATCTTCCGGCAAAATTGGGCGCAACAGACATTCAAGATTGTCTTTTATAGAGATAATTTCTTCCAGCTCATTGGGATAAGGGCGAATAGCAAGTCTCTTGCGAGGATCTCCTGTTACCGAAGTTAACTCCATCGTCACATCCAATAGAGTGAGCTCATTACCCGATACAAGTAGCGGGTGAATGTTCATGCGAGCAATTTGCGGACAATCGATCAGGAGATTGGATACCCTAACCAACAATTGACTGAGCAAAGGGATATCCAGCGGCAATAGTGATCCCCCTGATTTTATTTTGCCTCTTTTTATTGCCTGGATGACCAGATAACGGGCTAACGCCATATTCAGGGGAGGAAGGGCGACGGCAGCTTGTGTTTCATCAATCCAATCAATGCCCCCTTCTCCCAGCATGATTAAAGGGCCAAATATTTCGTCTTGCTCAATAGAGATTCTCAATTCTTGTGCGCCAGCTCGGTTAGCCATGCTTTGTACTAACAAACCGTGAATTCTGGCTTGTGGGAAGTTTTGTTTGACGCGCTCAATAATAGCCTGTGCTGCTGTTTTGACTTCATAGGAATTACGCAAATAAAGCATAACCCCTTGAACTTCTGACTTGTGCGGAATATCAGGAGATCGGAGCTTCAGTGCAACAGGATAGCCAATTTTTTCAGCAATATTGACCGCATCATCACTGGTATGGGCTATCCAAGTCGGTAAGGTATTTAAACCATAGGCTTCAAGAATAGGTTGTACTTCATGAGTATCCAATCGAATATTTCCGCTTTCAAGGGCTTGTTGTATGCACTCATGAGCACGAGCTGTATTCGATGTAATGCCAATTGGCAGGGATGGTGTCTCTTTGAGTTGTTTTTGATTTCGTTGATATTCCACCATATGCATAAATGCCGTAATTGCGCCTTCTGGTGTGCGATACGTTGGAAGACCTGCTTCACTAAACAGACGTCGAGCTTCTAATGAAGAATATTCTCCGCACCAATTAGTGAAAATGGTGGGCCATTTTCCGCGCGGATGTTCCTTAATCGTTTGGATGACTCTGACAGCCGTAGATTGGCTGTGAGATATCGCACAAGGAGAATGAATTAACAGTAAGGCATCATAGTCATGGTTATCTAAAAGCAGCTTAAGTACAGCAATATATTGCTCGGTAGAGGAATCATCACCGATATCTAAAGGATTGCGGAGAAGAAGCGTTTCGGGAAGTATGCCGGATAATTCACTGATCGTTTCTTCATTTAACACGGCGAGTTTTCCGGTTCTCCTGAGTAACTCATCCAGCGCCATCGCAGCGGGGGCGGCTCCATTACTGACGATTAACAAGCGCTCTCCGCGCAGTGGTCGCATAAAACTTAATGTTTCCACAGCAGAAAACATTTCATGTGTATCTTGTACACGCAGTAAACCGGCCCGCTGAATTGCAGCATCATAGGCAGCATCGAAATTCTGTTGTTCCCCCAGTAATTGCTGAGCTTTTCGTGTGCGACTGCTTTTTACAACCAGAATGGGTTTATTGCGTGAAGCGCTTCGAGAGGCAGAAAGAAAACGCCGGGCATCGCTGATATGTTCGAGATGTAACAAAATGGCACTCGTCTTGCTATCTCTAGCTAGGAAGTCGAGCAGATCATCAATATCAATATCAACACTATCTCCAAGAGCAATAAAATATGAAAAACCGATATTGCGATGATGAGCCCAGTCGAGAATCGTATTTGATATTGCTGCTGATTGCGAGATGAAGGCCAGTTTACCTTTCAGGATAGGAATAGGGGAAAAACTGGCATTCAGCCCTATCCAGGGTGCCAGAATGCCGAGGCTATTCGGCCCCAGAATGCGGATATGATATTTCTGGCTATATTGCTTTAGTTCGTTAAATTGCGATGGTGGAGAGGATAGAATAATAACGGTTTTGCATCCGTGTTGAGCCAGTTGTTCCAGCAACGATAGATTGCGGCTGTGATGGGTGCAAATGATAGCAAGGTCGGGGCACAATGGTAGCTTATCGATAGAAGGATAGGCCAATACACCCAGAACAGCATGCTTGTTTGGTGTTACGGGCAAAATGGGACCCGTAAAACTGCCCATCAGTAAATTCCGCATTAACATTGAGCTGGCTTTTTCTTGTTTTTCAGAAGCACCAATAACGGCAATAGATCTGGGGCGTAATAATGCTTCAAGTCCGCGCTGGCTCATTTCTGGAGTTCCTCATAAGTCATTACATCAATAAATAATCACTATAGATTAAACAGTTACCATGAATAACTTTAGCCACCATCAGTTACTTTAGCGGAGGTTGTCAAGAATTACTGTGATTGACTCCCCGGACGATTAGATTTCCCAGCCAGATATTGTTCACGAAAATGATTGAAATGGCCGAGTAACGAGTGTGAGGCTTCAATATCCCCAGCCAATTCTAGTGCAGCGGCTGCAACTTCGGCAGTACAATGCTGCTCTTGCCTGGATGGAACTCGCAGTAAATAATCCATTTTGGCAATATTATTAATAGACAGCAGGGGAATATCATCTAAATATGGGCTTTTGCGAAACATTTTCCTTGCCTCAGGCCAAGTACCATCCAATATAATGAACAGCGGTGATTTCTGGTTATCAGGAAGCTGTTGATACACAGTACGAGGAGGCGTGGCGTAGCTGTCTGGGAATATCAAATAGGGCTGACGGGTTGGGTCGTTCAACACCTCAAGCATTTGTTGATCGGGTTCAGTTCTGGACCAGAGAAAAGCGTGTGTATCGGGCAGTATATCTGCAATCAACTTTCCAGTATTGCTGGGTTTCATAGGCTCAGTATCAAACATGATAAGACAGAAGCGGCTTTCCGCGTTTGCGGGTGAGATTATTTCACACAGGCAGTTTTTTTGGGGCAATAAACAATGCAAGCAACGTTGTACTCGGCAACCCCTTGCCTGAAACGGGCGGGTAGAACGGGCAAGACGGTGTTGGCGAAGCTGATAAACGGCGTTGTTATTTCTCATTTAAGAACTCAAACATGTTCGTGGATAAAACCAGTAAAAATTAACGGATATTTTAATGGATTGTCGTTGCCAGAGGTAGCTTCGGGCGCGCACATCGGGTAATCTTCGCGCCATAGCGCAGTTGGAGAAATAAATGAACGATTCCTATAGTGGTAAGAACGGTAAAGTCAAAGTGATGTATGTCCGCAATGAGGACAATAACGATAATCGTAAAGATAACGATCGTCGTAAAAACAGTGACAACCGTAAGAATAATAAACGTCCGTTTGGTAAAGGGCGTGAGCAAGGTGACCGCCGTCGTGATAATGAACGCCCTGCGCGTTCAGACGAACGCTCTCCTTGGAGAACTGTTTCTCGTCCAGAGGGAGAGCCACTTAAACCAGAGCATAGTGGTATCAGTGGTAAAAGTTATATCGACCCTGAACAGCTTCGTCGTCAGCGTTTGGAAGAAACCCGTATTTATGGGGAAAATGCTTGTCAGGCAATGTTCCAGAACCGCCCTGATGCGATTGTTCGGGCTTGGTTTGTTCAATCAATCACCCCACGTTTTCGCGATGCCCTTAAATGGATGGCGGCAAATCGCAAAGCTTACCATGTGGTTGACGATGAGGAACTGACTAAAGCATCGGGTACGGAACATCATGGTGGCGTTTGCTTTTTGATCAAGAAACGCAATGGAATGGATGCGGTGACCTATTTGCAGCAAGCACCTGCAAAAGATTGTGTGTTGGCGTTGGAAAATGTAGGTAATCCACATAACCTTGGCGCAATCATGCGTAGTTGTGCACATTTTGGTGTACAGGGTGTTATCTTGCAGGATACAGCGATGTTGGAATCAGGTGCGGCTGTCCGTACAGCAGAAGGTGGTGCTGAGCATATCAAAGGCATTGATGCCGATGGATTCACAGCTACGCTGAATAAATTCCGTGACGAAGGCTATTCGATTGTGACCACATCAAGTCATAAGGGAAGCACAACACTGGCACAAGCAACATTACCAGAAAAAATGGTTTTGGTATTGGGGCAGGAAAGTGATGGGTTAAGCGACAGTATTTGGGAAGATGGCGACATTCGTCTTTCTATCGGTGGTACTGGTCGGGTAGAAAGCCTGAATGTTTCTGTTGCAACAGGCATTATGCTGGCGGAATGGTGGCGTCAGAATAAGGTCTAATTTAATTGAAAGTAGAAGGAGATAGTTTACTCTCCTTTATTAATGAGGCTCTGACTAAATAGTCAGAGCCTTTATTTTTTCCTTAATTTAATCAATCTGTTTTTATTTTTATAAAAAAATATTTTGCAAAATTAAATAAAGAAATTTTTTATTGTTTTTCAATGCAATTATTTTATTGATTTTTTATTTCTATGATATATAAATATCGAACATAGAATTTACACTATTTATGATTCATTTATGTTATTAATTCATGCTATTAATCAAACTAATGAATTTATCTAAATACTTTACTTTCCTAGGGTTGTTAATAGTAATAATTTTAATTATCATTTAATAAAATAAAAAAGATAAGGCCATAACCTACCATGAGCCAGAGTTAACACTCTCCCTGATTGGGTAGCAATATCCAGGAATTTATATAGAGATGTATCGCGCTATTCCCCCTATTTATGCATGGAAACAAATGCGTACAGGATATGAATGGAAGATTTTATTAAATACATTCGCTGAATACTCATTGGGAATATCAACCCTCTCATTTAGTTAAGGAAAACTGACTATATACCAATCGGCACTTTGTAGTTTATGACAAGGAGCAAGCTTACTCTGTTGCATCAGATAAATTTCAATGGCCTGAAAATTATCTCAACGAGATATTCAGTACGCCCTATCAGATTCTGAAATTTGCTGGAATGTTAGTGAACCCACTTCATGCTTTACGCGAAAAATATTCTGTTGCTGTTGAGACAGACGAGTGATGGAAACATCAAAGTAAACATAACAACAAATTATTTTGGTAACGGAATGAGTAGAGTGATTAATCCAATTTTGCAATCAAATTATTTAACCAAAAGAATCGTGCTTTCTCTAATGATTTTGCTCATTTTGGCGGGAAATAGTGTAGCTATGGCAGAAGAAGCACAAAGGAAGGAGGATAGGATTGTTGTAACGGCTGCATCGGTAGAACATGAAGGTATCACGGAAGATACGGGCATGTATAACACGTCATCAATGGTGACATCGACTGGCCTGAACTTGTCTGCACGTGAAACACCACAAAGCGTCAGTGTTATGACTAAACAGCGTATGGTGGATGAAAATCTGGATAGCGTTAAGAGTGCTATTGATAGCATCACAGGCATGACGGTTCATCAGGCTGATAGTGATCGTTTTACCTTTTCTTCAAGAGGAATGACGGTCAGAAATATGTTGCGTGACGGTGTACCTACTTTTTACGACATCCGTTTTAACTATGGTGATAACTTACTGGATACCGCCATCATTGATCGCCTTGAAGTCGTTCGTGGTGCTGCGGGGTTAATGGTAGGGCCGGGAACACCTTCAGCTGCCGTTAATGTGATTCGCAAACGCCCAACCAGTGATTTTCGTGGTGAGGCTACTTTAGGTGGTGGTTCCTGGGATAAGTGGCGGACTAGCCTTGATCTGTCTGGTCCATTAAATGAAAACGGAACTGTCAGAGGGCGTTTTGTTACTGCTTATGAGCGCTCCAATTCGTTTATTGATCGTGATAAACATGAGAAATATCCTTTTTACAGCATTCTTGAAGCGAATCTAACAGAAAATACTTTGCTGAGCATTGGCACTGATTATCAAATCAACCATACCCGCGGTGGAATGTTTGGTGGTTTGCCGATTTATTTTAAAGATGGCAGTAAAACTGATTACAAACGTAGTAACAGTTATGCGCCTGATTGGGCCTTCTCCAAAGTTCGTTCGTTTTCGACTTTTACCAGCTTGCAACACAAATTTGATAATGGCTGGAGTGTGAAAGGTACCTTTACTTATGACAATAACTCTCTTGATCAAAAAGTATTATGGGCGACCGGTTTCCCTGAACGTGCAACGAATGAAGGGATGTATCCGGGTAATATGACGTTGATTGACGGATCTCGTCGCCAGCGTAATTTCGATTTACAGGCAAATGGTAATTATAGGTTATTAGGGCACACGCATCACGCCAGCTTTGGTTTGAACTACCAGAAACAAAATTTCCAGAATGATTACTATTATGCCACTTGTATGCTTGAGAAAAATCCAAATGAAAACGATCAAGCCAATACAGGGAAAAGGAATAACTGTAAATATTTAGGAGATTTTACTAAATCTTCATGGAGTTATGCTGAGCCAACGTGGAGTAAGCAGAGAACAACAGGGTCTCATGGCTATATTGAACAAACCGCAGGTTATGCTGTTACACAACTCTCTTTAGCCGATCCAGTTACATTGATCCTTGGTGGACGTGTCACCAGTTGGAAAACTCGTGGTGATAACTTTGGTACGTCACAAAATGCCAGTTATAGCGATCAATTCGTACCGTATGGTGGGTTGGTTTACAACATAACACCGGATTTCTCGGTTTATGGCAGTTATACTAAAATTTTTGATCCAGAAAGCCGCATTGACCGTAGTAACCAACTCCTTAAACCCGTCTCCGGTGAAAACTATGAGCTGGGTCTGAAAGGTGTTGCCTTGGATAACGGTCTTGATTATTCATTGGCACTTTTCGAAATTCGTCAGAATAATTACACGGTTGATGATAATTCTGGAAAACCGAAAGCACCCGAAATTCCAAAGAATGCCAGAGTTTATTATGCAATCAATGGGGTAAAAACCCGAGGCTTTGAAGCTGAAGTCAGTGGTCAGATTACCGATGATTGGCGTATTTATGCGGGTTATACCCAATTCCGCGCGACCATGCCAGGTGGTAAGCGTACCAATACAGAAGATCCAAACCGCTTATTCAAATTGTTCACGACTTACACTTTGTCTGGTGTGATGAATGATTTAACGTTGGGTGGTGGTATTAATTGGCAGGGTAAAACATGGCGTGATCTTACCGGGCCTGATGGAAAAGTACGCCAGGATGGTCAAGGTAGTTTTGCCACTGTCAACTTGATGGGACGTTATCAATTCACGCCAGATCTTTCCCTGACAGTGAATCTGAATAACTTATTCGACAAGAAATATTACACCTCATTTGGTAGCTATACCCAGTACTACTATGGTGCACCGCGGAATGTTGAAGCAACTTTGCGTTATCAGTTTTAATTAAATCACGGACGGCGACAATGTATTTTTATCCATTTGAACAACAATCGCTCGAACAACAATTTCTTGAACAACAAACAGTAAAGGGTAACTGGCAATGGCTTTGACATGTTGCAAGTTGTTGGTCATCGTACTGTTGATACTACTGGTAAGTTTGTTGATTGGTTGCGACAGATCGTCAACTCCGAAACATTTACCAGTAAACCGGACTGGTTACCCCAAAGAAATCACTACTGCTTTAGGTACAGCGGTAATTAACCAGCCGCCCCAACGGATTGTGGCGTTAGGAACAGGTACTGAAGATATTTTGCTCGATCTGGGCATAATTCCTGTTGGCATTGAATCTCATCGCTGGGGTGGCGATGCCGAAGGATATTTGCCTTGGTTCAGGGAGGAGATAGCGCGGCGTGGCGCAGAATTACCTGCCATTATTGAAATGTATCCTGAATTGGATATTGAAAAGATCATCAATTTGAAACCAGATTTAATTTTGGCGACACAATCAGGTATCACGAGGGAACATTATGAGCATTTATCCCATTTTGTTCCCGTCGTTGCTTATCCGGAAAAGCCTTGGCAGACGACACCACGACAACAGATTGAGCTGGTGGCGCGAGCGTTGGATAAAATAGAGCAAGGTGAAAAGCTCGTTGTTGAGCTGGATAACATGCTGACTCAGGCGGGAAACACCATCCCGAATATTACACGTTATCATTTTGCCTATATTAAAGCAGGAACAACCAGTAATACTTTATCGCTCTACGTCAAAAACGATCCACGTGTGGATACGCTAATACATCTCGGTTTATCTCTATTTCCGTTGGCTGGCTCCTTGAATGCACCTTTCGGCAATTTTTCCGCCAATATTGGTTTGGAGAATGCCGACGTGCTTAATGGGGTTGATATTTTGGTCACGTGGTACACCAATGAAAAAGAGCGTCAGGCAACGGAGGCCCTGCCTTTATTTCGATCTATCCGTGCTGTTGGTCAAGGGGGATATATTCCATTGACCAACCAGTCCATTGTGATGTCCATGTCCTATGGTTCGCCCCTTAGTTTACGCTGGGGATTACCCAAATTTATGCCGTTGTTAAAACAGGAATTGTTGAAGCAGGAGACAGCAAAATATGATGAACCCTAAACGGCGAATTGCTCTTACATTTGGGTTGATGTTCATGGTCGTGCTGACTTGCTTTTGTGTTATGGCCAGCTTAAGTTTAGGCTCAAAATCGTTGCCTTTGTCAGCAGTCTGGCAACATTACTGGCTAGGAGATAGTGGCAGTTATTACGATTTAGTGATCAATGCCCGTGAGCCTCGCACATTGATTGGTTTAATGGCTGGTGCGGCACTGGCATTGGCAGGGGCTGTGATACAAGGATTATTGCGCAATCCATTGGGTGATCCCGGATTGCTGGGCGTTAATGCAGGGGCAGCGGCTACCGTGGTCTGCTTTTCTTTCATTCCTGTTTTAGATGGAATACCTCGGTTTTGGACTGCGTTTATTGGCGCGAGTTTGTCTACCCTTTTGTTTTACCTGCTTAGCGGAAGATCACGCAGTACTCATCTTTCTCGGTTGGTCTTGACAGGCGCATCAATCAATATCTGTCTGTTTGCACTTGTGCAGGGTGTCATATTATTAAATCCACAAGTGATGGATAGCTATCGTTTTTGGACTATCGGTTCATTGAGTGCCATGTCATTGAGTGATGCCAGCTTGCTGATTCCTTATTTGCTGGTGGCAGTGATATTAACGCTTTCTTTGAGTTCTTCCTTAAATGTGATGGTTTTTGGTGAAGGGATTGCAGGCTCATTGGGAGTAAATGTTGCCCGAACCCGAATATTGTCTTTGCTGAGTGCGACAATGCTGGCGGCGGCTGCGACAGCAATGGCCGGCCCTATTGCGTTTGTTGGTCTAGCTGCTCCTCATTTGATGCGAGCATTGGTGGGTAGTGATTTCCGCTGGTTATTACCTTATTGCCTGCTTGCGGGTTCTTGCTTGCTTCTAATATCGGATGTGGTTGCTCGATTACTGATAGCGCCAGAAGAAATCATGGTTGGCATTATTACGGCGAGCATCGGTGCGCCTCTACTTTATCTGGTTGCGAAAAGTCGCGCCCAAAAAATGATGGCGGAATAAATGATGACACTGATACATTCGCCAATTAAGCAACCAAAAACGAAAACATTTAAACTGGGAAGCGCTGTTTTGCTTGCACCTTCATGGCAAGTGAGCAGGGTAGTTTTTTCTGTTTTACTGCTCATTGTGGTGTTCTTTTACCTGTCTTTAGCTATGGGCAGGGAAGGGATTGATAATCCTTTTCTGTTGATAGAAACGCCTTACCAGAAATTTATCCTTATGGATATCCGCTTACCAAGGGCGTTAGTGGCAATTGGTGCGGGTATGACATTGGCACTTTCCGGTTCCCTTTTTCAGCTCACAACCCGTAATGCACTTGGCAGCCCGGATATCATCGGCGTTAATGGTGGAGCAGCAGTGGGGATCGTAATGGCGATGGTTGTTTGGCCTGATGTATTACCTGTTCCATTGGGTGCACTATTGGGTGCTATGTTTGCTGTCTTGTTGGTTTATCTCGGTAATAGCGCGGGAATCGGAAATATGTCGGCTAACAAGATCATTATTTCGGGAATTGCGATTGCTGCGTTGTGTACAGCATTTGTCGATTTTGCTTCCTCGAATATCCGGCTTGAACAGGCTCAACAACTGAAATCATTATTGAGAGGTAGCCTTGTCAGTCAAAATTGGCGAAATGTTGCACTAATTAGCGGAATGGTCATTTTCATTCCTGCTTTGTTTTGGTTAGGCAGGCAATTGAATTACACCCATTTTGGAGATGATCTGGCTAATACTCTTGGTGTACCTGTGCGTCTTATTCGGATTGTCAGCATATTATTGGCCGTAACTTTTGCCACCATGTCAGTATTGGTCGTAGGGCCAGTTGCATTCATCGCTTTGTCTGCCCCGCAAATTGCCCGCCGCTTGGTGCGAAATAAGGGTATTGCACTGTTTTGTACTGCGTTGGTGGGTGCGTTGCTAATGCTGGCTTCTGATTTAATGACTCTGATATTACCGACTTCAGCCCGTTTACCAGTGGGGGTGATTACGGCTGTGGTTGGTGGAGTCTATTTGATGTATTTACTGTATTCCGAATTAAGGAGAACGCGATAATGTCATCGGATGATCATTCCCCTGAGATGGTTTCACGGCTGAAAGCCCATGATCTTTCACTGGCATACGGTAAAAGAACCATCATTAATGGTGTTAACCTTGCCATTCATGATGGTGAATTTAGCGTCATTATTGGCCCAAACGGATGTGGAAAATCAACACTGCTGCGGGCTATCAGCCGCAGTATGCAGCCCCAACGTGGGGAAGTCTTGCTGGATGGAACCAATATTCACCATCATAAGCCTAAATCAGTTGCTCGTGAGTTATCTTTGCTGACACAAGGCGCTGTCGTTACTGAAGCACTGACAATTTATGAGCTTGTTTCTCGCGGGCGTTACCCCTATCAATCTTTCCTGCGTCAATGGTCGGCAGAAGATGAGAGAGTGGTCAATGAAGCGTTGAAGGCGGTGGATTTATGGGACATGTCACATAAATTGGTGAGTGAACTGTCAGGTGGACAGCGTCAGCGTGCTTGGTTTGCTATGACATTAGCCCAGCAGACACCAATTATTTTATTGGATGAACCAACAACTTATTTGGATATTTCTCACCAAATTGAGCTGCTTGATCTTTGTCAGGGCTTGCATCGGCAAGGTAAAACACTGGTATTGGTTTTACATGATATTAACCTTGCTCTGCGCTACGCCTCGCGTCTGATTATGATAAAAGATGGTCAGGTTTATGCAGAAGGTGTTCCTGAGGAAATTGTAACGGTACAAAATATTACCGATGTATTTGGTTTGGCATGTCGGATTATTCGTGATCCTGAATCTAACAAGCCATTGATTATTCCTAAATATAAACCCATAGCTTAGGATGAAAAATAGGAGAATATGAAATATCCGCCTGATTACATTATTTCGTTTTCTAATTACCCAATAAATACATTTCTAATTAGCGGTTAGACATTTTTTATCTCTTTTTATCCCATCGATATATCTTTTCATCATGTCTCATTGAGTGATATATCAATAGAGTTATTACTGAGAATCATCATTCATCTTGATAGTAAGCATAATCCAATATTTTTCATAACGGGAGCGGATGCTCCCGTTACTATCAAAGCTAATCAATAACTTTAATGTGCTCCGCTTTGGTCTTGTTTCCCCACAGAAAATGGCGGTTTTGCCATCCAAACCAATAATGTCAAAATAAGGAACATACCTGCTGACAGCCAAAAAATTTCATTGGCAGAAATAATTAATCCTTGTTGGGTGATCTGTTTTGCCAGATAAGCTGCGATCTGCGTATCATTCATGCCTAACTGACTTAATTGGTGATGAATTTGTTGATAATTCGGGTTATATGGATTGATGTATTCAGTAAGGTTTGAATGGTGTATCGATTCACGCTGTGTCCACATTGTGGTTGTGAGGGATGTGCCGATTGAACCGGCCAATATACGGGTAAAATTTGACAGACTGGAAGCCGAAGCCATTTGCTCTGGTGCAAGCCCTGATAAGGTAATGGTTGTCAGTGGCATAAAGAAACATACCATAGCAAGTCCCTGAAAAAATTGAGGCCATGCAGCGGTAGCAAAATCCATACCCGGCTCAAATGTATATGCCCGCCAATAGAAACAAACAGTATAAGTGACGAAACTGAATGTCACGATGTAGCGCATATCTATTTTATGCCCAAATTTACCAATAATTGGGGAAAGCAACAGCGGCAACAACCCGACAGGCGCAGCCGCAAAGCCAGCCCACGTTGCGGTATAGCCGAAAACTTCTTGCAATAATTGTGGCAGCAAAACAATCGAACCGAAGTACATCATGAAGCCAAGACTGATGCTCAATGTTCCAATAGAAAAATTGCGCCTCTTAAACAGCGATAGATCGATGATCGGGTGATCATCAGTCAGTTCCCATATAATTAAGAATGTCAGTGCAATCACTGCAATAAGAGTGAGGATTATAATTTCGGTAGAATTAAACCAGTCAAGCTCCTTACCTTGGTCGAGCATGGTTTGCAGGCAACCTATGCCAATCACCAGCAAAAATAATCCTACAATATCAATTGGTTTAATCGCAGTTTCTGTTTCCCGGCCGCGCAATATTTGCATGACGGCAAAGATAATAGCGATACCAATGGGGATGTTAATGAAGAAAATCCATCCCCATTGGTAGTTATCACTGATATATCCCCCTAAGATAGGGCCGCAAATAGGCGCAACAACTATCATCACTGACCAAAGCGCTAAGGCCATGTTTCGCTTAGCTGGTGGGTAGTTATTGAGTAACAAACTTTGGCAAAGAGGAAGTACCGGTCCTGCTGCGAGTCCTTGAATGATACGGAATAAAATTAGCATACCGAGGCTATTGGAAACACCACATAGCCAAGATGCAAGCGTAAAAATCGCAGTAGCCCAGAGGAACAGTTTCACTTCACCAAAACGCTTTGCCAGCCAGCCCGTGATTGGTATAGAAATGGCGTTTGCGACACCAAAAGAAGTGATGACCCATGTTCCCTGCGAGATTGAAGCCCCTAAATTACCCGCAATCGTCGGGATAGCAACGTTGGCAATGGTGGAATCGAGAACAAGCATGAAAGTTGCCATTGCCAGTGAAATGGTCAGAAGGGCAAGTTTTGCGCCTGTCAGTGGTTCTCTGTTTCCCATAACTCTCCCCTTAAATCGGGTTTCCTAAGTTACTATTAATGACGTCAGTAACTATTTGGTTGGCAGGAACCATATCTATCGTCAACGCATTTGTGTGATAGGCAGGAAGAGAGCGTTCGGTGGTTGCCAGCGTAGTTCCATCGGTGTTTGCTGTATCCACGTTGATTGTTGTTGATAAGCCAATGCGCAGGGGATGCTGTTTTAATTGTTCAGCATCAATCTCAATACGGACGGGTAGACGTTGAATCACTTTAATCCAGTTACCGCTGGCGTTTTGTGCCGGCAATAAAGAAAAGGCACTACCGGTTCCCATATCAATACCTGCAACTTTGCCCGTATAAACAACATTTTTGCCATAGAAATCACTGATGATTGTGGCTGGTTGCCCGATACGCATATTTGCAAGCTGAGTTTCTTTGAAATTGGCTTCAACCCACATATTGTTGGCAGGAACGATAGCCATTAGTGGTGTCCCTGAATTAATGCGGGAACCAACTTGAACGCTACGGCGTGCAACATAGCCATCGACAGGGCTGACAATTTTGGTTCTCTGTAAAGCAAGCCAGGCGTCACGAACACCAGATGCGGCTTTTTCAACAGCAGGTTGTTTTTCCAATGGTGTATCTAAAATAGTTGCCTGATTGCTTTTGTATTGCGCAATGGCAATATCCAGATCTGCTTGAGCAGTTGAAACATTTTCACGCATATGTTGCAACTCTTCTTTGCCGATCATTTCCTTGGCTCCCAGCACTTCTCTCCGGTTAAGGTCACTTTGTGCTTTCTTGAGCGCGATTTTTTTCAACTCAATGGTTGCCTGATATTTTTTACTGTCGATCATGCGCTGATGAGTGATTCGAACAGTATTCGCCAATTCATTTTCAGCTTTTTTCAGAGCTAATTCAGCGTCACGGGCATCAAGCTGTATCAGGACATGCCCACTTTTTACATAATCAGTATTGTCAAAATTAACGGTAATCACACTTCCCGCAACTTGCGACATGATTTGTACTTGGTTGCCTGTTACATAGGCATTATCAGTTTCTTGGTGATGACGTAAAACGAGAAACCAGTAAACGGTATAAATGACACCAAGAGTGAGGAAGAGTAGCGTCAGTGACGTAATGATATTGCGGCGCTGCCGTTTCTTATTACTACTTTTTTGGCTCGTTTTTGGATTTGACGGCGAGAGCTGCATGTTCTCACTAGCACTCATAGAGAATCTCCGTATTTTTTATTCACTAATATTATTGTGATGACTGCACTAAACACGCCTCCAGTAGTGTGTAGACACTACTGGAGGCGTGAGCGATATGGATTCAAATATTATCTGAAGATAATAGTTAGCCATATGAGGTATCTGATGATACTGGCTAGCGGAAAAGTTTTTTTAGGTCATGTTGCTATAACATGTTTATTGATTCAAAACTGATCAGAAATAGAGATGATTACTTATTAAAACAATCACCAATATTATCTAATTGATTCAATACTTTTCTCATCAATTTTTCTAACTGTTTTTGCTCCTCCAGTTCGAGAATGGACCAAAGTTTAACCAGGCACTCATGCTGGGGTGGGAGTAAACCATTCAAGAAACTTGAACCTTTTTCGGTTAGATGAAGATGGAGGCAACGGCGATCATTATGGCTCTCCTTTCTTTCTATCCAGCCTTGCTTTTCTAATTCATCTGCAATTCGGGTTGCATTTGTACGGGAAGAGCCCAATGCCGCACTGAGTTCTGATGGCTGAATACTACGACTTTCTTTGGTATCCAGAATCATCAGAGCCATAAACAAGGTTTCATTGATTCCTTGTGCTTTCAGCATGTTGTTACGATTTTCCAGAATTTTGCTCTGGACATGCATTGACAAGCGAGTGAGTAATATCTCTTGATAGGGCAAACTTTTTTGCTGTGCAACACGGCAATTAAGTAACTCTTCTGTGGGAGTGAATGAACTTTCCATTGTTTAGATACCTTATTAGTTTCAACCGGTAAAGTAACGTCTGTTAAAAACCCTACAAATACTATATTAAAAGTTAAATTTAGCAATTGTAGTTATTTATTATCATCATATTTCTTTAAATATTGATACCTAATTCATAAATACCTTGAATATTACCCCAAAAACAGCAGCACCCGATAGTGTGGAAATGATGATGCTTTTGGTTTTGTAGAAACATAAGCAGATAGTCAGGCACCCTATTAGGGTTGGTATCAATTTATTGTGTTCTTTCATCACGTCAGGGATACCTGAAACGATGAGAAGCGAGCAAATTGATGCAACGCCAATGCTATCCAGTATGACGCCCATTTTTCCCGCTTTTGCGGTAGGTGAGCGATTAGCACCTAAACGCAGGGGAAGATAGCGGAATAGAAAGTTGGCAATGCCCACAATAAGGCCGATAAGAAGTATTTTATTATCAATCATATGATGTGCTTTTACTCAACTGTGCGTTTTTGGCTTGCAGAAGGGCTGCTAAACAGCCTCCCATGATCCCTGCAAGAATGGCGATGGGGATTGAGAAAAGTGTCACACCGACTAAAGCTCCCAATAAGGCAGCGGTAACACAGTAGCTATTCTGTTTTTTGAAGGAGGCTAATAAGAAACTGAGAAACAGTGCGGGAAGCATAAACGTCATTGCTGCTTCAATCGCTGGATATGAGTCCAGATAACCATTACCCAATACAGTTCCTGCCACAGTACCCAGCACCCAAGAGAGCCAAGAACATAGGGCAATGGCGATCATCCAATTTTCACTCCAACTGCGCTGGTCTTTTATTAATTTAGTTGTTGCTGCGGCAAAAACCTCATCTGTCAGGCCAAAAGCCCAAATAATGGTTTTCTTTTCTGATAAGGTTTGTTTAATGCGATAGCGTAAAGCAGGGCCATACAGAATATGGCGAATATCCATCGCCATCACCGTTAAGGCGGAAACCCACAATGACATACCTGCGCTAAGTAGGGCGGTGATCACAAACTGGCTGGCCCCTGCATAAATGACGCAGGAAAAAAATATGGCTTCTAAAGGTGTAAACCCCAGTTTGACTGCGCTTAGGCCAAATGCAAACGAGATGGGAACATAGCCGATGACAATAGGGAGACTATCAAAAATCCCTTCTTTGAATGAAGAAATTCCGTTTGGGTGAGGTTCTTCGAGGGGGGATGTATCAGATATTGGTATGTCAGGTGCGGATTTATCGGATGTTTGCATGGAATATTTTGTTTTTTTGTTAATAGATAAAGTAACATTAACAAAATATGATGAAAGTGAAAATATGAAATGTATAAATTATTTAACTAATGTTATTTAGAATAAAGGGTTTAAGGCGAATTTGAGATAAAAAGAGGAAAGCCGTGAAGTTTTGTTAATATTTTCACGGCGCTATTGGTATAGAGGAAGTGCAGAGAGTCAATTGCTTTGATGAGCTGCATTTCTGGCTGCGTTTAACCAGCCATCCACGGTTTTCTGGTGTGCTTTAATCCAGCCTTCGGCCTGACGTTCAATATCAGCTTCAGAAATTTTAACACTGTGCATACGCTGATTTTGCGCGTTGATATCAGTAACCGGTAATTTCATGACAGCAAAAAGCATTGCGGCAGCGGGATTCTTTTCTGTCCATGCTTTGTTTGCCACGATATGCATGGTACTGGGAGGAAAACCATAGTTACGGCCGTTAGGTAATTGAGTATCAATGGATTCGCCATCGCCGAGGGCAGAAAAAGGAACTTGCAGCCAGATGACATCTTTTCCGGGTTTCAGTACATCACTGACCCAATAAGGTGTCCAGGTATAATAAAGGATCGGTTTGCCTTCCCGATAACGGGCAATAGTATCTGCCATCATGGCAGCATAGTTTCCTTGGTTATGTTCCACGGTATTTTTCAATCCATAAGCTTTTAACTGGCGGTTAATCGCTTTTTCACACCCCCAACCAGGATTACAACCGGTTAAATCTGCTTTGCCATCTCCATTACTATCGAACAGCTTAGCAAGTTTAGGATCTCTGAGCTGGGCTATATTGGTGATTTGGTATTGTTCTGCGGTTTTTTTATCGATGAGATACCCTTGAACCGCGTTTTCGACATATTTTCCCTTGCGATAAAATATATTATCGCCTCCAGCCGCTTTATATTGAGCATTATGGAGCGGCTCCCAATTGACGGACATAAAAGTGGCATCACCGGAGGCAATGGAAGCATAAGCGACGTTATAATCAACCTCTTTGATTGGTTTGACGTCATAACCGAGTTTTTCCAATGCCTTGCAGACAATTAATGTCTGAAATGTTTCTTCACTGATTGTACTTTGGAGTGGCTGTACACTGATGCCCTTGCCCGGAAGTTCAGCAGCAAATAAGGAAAGGCTCATGAATGCTGACAGGATTACTCCTAAGACTGCCCCCTTATTTATGATTTTTTTGCATAAAGCTATCATGCTGCGCATGATTATCTCCTCCGTTATATATCGGGCCAGATATCTTTTTTTGTGGATTTTTGGGGTAAGAAAATTTTTGTTTGGCTGAGGATAACAATAGGTTCAGTAATTCTATTGGTCCTGAGTGATACCAATGGCCTTTTCTGGCTCGAGTATTTTTTCCCAGAGATTGAGTCAGGCGGTCAAGGATAATGGCAAGAATGACAATTCCCATTCCTCCAACAGATGCCAGCCCTATATCAAGACGGCCAATACCGCGCAAAACCATCTGTCCCAGACCACCCACTGCGATCATAGAAGAAATGACAACCATGGAAAGTGCTAGCATCAATGTTTGGTTCACTCCTGCCATAATTGTAGGCATGGCTTGTGGAAGCTGAACTTTGAACAACATTTGCCGTGGGCTTGCACCAAATGCTTTGGCAGCTTCAATCAAATCATCGGGAACCTGTTTGATTCCCAGAATTGTCAACCGAATCATGGGAGGTAAAGCAAAAATGATAGTTACCATGACACCTGGCACATTACCGATACCGAATAACATCACGATTGGGATCAGATAAACAAAAGCAGGTGTTGTCTGCATAGCATCCAACAAGGGACGAATCATTTTGGCAACCCGATCATTGCGAGCTAACCAAATCCCGAGAGGCAGTCCGAGCAGAATACAGAACAGCAGGGCGGTAAGTACCAATGCCATGGTTATCATGGCTTCTGACCATGCCCCAATTGCACCAATGAGAATCAGTGAAATGAAGGAAATGCCGCCCATTTTTGCTCCAGCGAGCTGCCATGCCAGAAATGCAAAAAACACAATGGTAATGGGGGCTGGTGTTGTGATCAGGAATTGTTCAAAGCCATTGAGGATAAAATCTACGGGAACGCGGATTGCCTGAAACACAGGTCGGAAGTGCACAACAATCCAATCGACAATATTGGTCACCCATGAATCAAACGGAATGAGTTTGTGTTGAAAAGGTGACATGATATTAAAGTGCTCTGGCGGGATATCGCTGGTTGTATTTAGCCAATCATAGTTTCCTGATGGAGAGGCAGTGGCAGTATCCATCCAGGGATCACTGATGATTGTCGAATCAGTGTTTATTTGTGGAGGATTATTTTTCATTGGGTGCCTCTTTATCTAAGGCTTGTAACAAAATTCCTTTGGAAATAACGCCTAAATAACGGCCATTATCTCCAACAACAGGAACTGCACAGGGAGATTGCACCACGGTGGATATCAATTCATTCAGTGGAGTTTCTGCGGAGACAGCAGTTGGTTTTTCCAATATGGCATGTTCGATGGTTTTTCCCTCTGCCAATGCCTGTTGTAGAGAATTGACAGACACTACGCCAATAAACTTCTGGCCCTTTTCGATCAGATAGCCATAGTTTCTATCCTCATTATCCAACACTTTCAGAGCAGAGCGGGGACCGAAACCTGCGGTGATATAGAGTAGAGATTCTGGTCGGCGGCGGGCAATATCTTTTGCTGAGAACACATGGCTGATGTCTACGCCACGGAAGAAAGCCCTGACATAATCATTCGCAGGATTATTCAGGATTTCATCAGGTGTACCTACTTGTACAACGATACCGCCTTGCATGATAGCAATACGATTGCCGATACGCATCGCTTCATCTAAATCGTGGGAAATGAAAACAATAGTGCGCTGTTGCTCTCCCTGTAGGCGCAATAATTCATCTTGCATTTCGGTGCGGATCAGAGGATCGAGAGCTGAGAATGCCTCATCCATTAATAAAATATCGGGGTTGTTGGCTAATGCTCTGGCTAATCCAATACGTTGTTGCATACCGCCAGAAAGTTCGTCGGGATATGACAGAGCATAATTTTCCAGATTTACTTGTTTCAGCGTTTCAAGTGCTTTTTGATGACGTTTTGCTTTGGAAATACCGGCAAGTTCCATTCCGAATGCAGTATTTTCCAAAACATTCAAATGCGGCATGAGTGCAAATGATTGGAAAACCATACTGACCTTATTACGGCGAACATTGCGTAACTGGGTTTCTGTCATGGCTGAAATATCTTCGCCATCGATGAGTACCTGACCTTTGGTTGGCTTTATCAGGCGATTGAGAAGACGTACTAGCGTGGACTTACCTGAACCAGATAACCCCATGATCACAAATATTTCGCCTTCTTCAATAGCCAGATTGGCATCCTGCACACCGACGGTTAATCCTGTTTTTTCAAATATTTGCTCTTTACTGAGGCCAGAAGATAATAATTTAAATGCTGGTTCAGGAGGATCACCGAATATTTTATAAAGGTTCTTAACTTCAAGTTTAATTGTCATGTAAAAATATTTTCCTGTTGTTGATGATATATTGTATTTGGTTGCTCCAATGCTATTTTCCCAATACATACCCTAACATATCGAAATAAACGGACAATACCTTATCTGGATTTATTAAGAAATAATTGACGTTTCTTATAAGAGATTGATGAATTCATAAGCAAGGCTATATATCAACTTGATTAAGGTTTTTTTGAGGTAAGAAATTAATCTGGTGTGATTTTTTATATCTTTTTGTTATTTAATTAATTTTTTGTCTGCGATGCGATGGTTTTTAATATGACTTGATGGTGTGAATCATATTTATTGGTTTTTTTTGACTTTTTCTTTAAATTTAAAAAATTAACCGTGTAAATTATCTTAATTAAATATTTGTCCATGTTTATCTTATTGATTTTTTGAATTATTGTTTTTATAGAAAGGTAGCTATTCAAGATTGAAAGTGATGTGATTTCTGATAATGATGTTATTTATAATTCTTGTCATTGGTTATGTGAATCCAAGCTTGATAAACACTAAATCGTAGTGCCACTGAATAAAGACGTTCCCCCACCAAATGAAGTCGATGATTGTCATTAGCTAATATGACAAAAAAACAGGAATACGATAGAAAACAGGGGCATGCAGGAAACAGAAGCATGGCAGGAGACAGGAGTTCACTTCAGTAATGAATAATCTTCATCACATCCTATTTTGCTGTGAAAGCTTTTAATAGCTAGATATAACAAGGTTTTTCGCATCATTGATTCATGGCGTACAGTGTAGTGTATGCCTTTCGTCATTCATTTGTTGTTTGGCTGGGTGAGTTTATTTACCACAATCTATTGGTTTTATACCACAGTGTTTGCCATAAATGATAACGCTTCTAGTAAAATTTCTTGGTGGTATATATTATTAACAATAATAAAAACTAACACTTGTGTATCATATTGAGATAATTCATTTTTGAAATCACTGCTATATATAGCGTTAATTAAGAATATTTTATCTATATGTGGTGTTTTTAGCTTTTTTAAATGATCGGCATTAAAAATAAGGTGTCATAACTTATTGGCAGAGCCATAATTTTAATTGTCAGAGGGCGCGATGGTTTCTTTATCAAATTGTCAGATGTGTAACCGAATTCATCATTGCAAATTGATGAACGAGGGATTTAGGCTAGTACTGAAATTTTCGATAATAAATTAAATGGAGGTAGTTTATGTACCATCATTACCTGAATACTCCAGAAGGATTTCCCAAGCCTTATGTACATATCACTGCGGATGATGAAGGAGTAACGAGCATTTATTTCGTTAATGAAAAGAAAGAACTAGAATCTAAGAATGTGATTACTAAGCAGTGTGCAAAAGAGTTACAGGAATATTTCAAAGGAAAGCGGCTGACGTTTACAGTCCCTTTAAGTATGCGGGGAACTGAATTCCAGAAACGAGTCTGGCAGCAGCTATGCAACATTCCTTATGGTGAGATGTGGAGTTATAAACAATTGGCACTAACGTTGGGTTCAGTAAATTATTGTCGTGCGGTCGGCATGGCAAATTCACGCAATCCAATTTCATTGATTGTACCTTGCCATAGAGTAATTGGTCATGATGGTAAGCTAGTTGGTTATACCGGCGGGTTGGATATCAAAGAATGGCTGCTGGAACATGAAAAAGGTAGAAAGGCAAAAAGTAAACAAAGCTGAAATAAGACGCTAATTTATTTGTGAAATCACTATTGGCGTATAAAATCAGTCAATGTGACTAAACGAAAAGTACGTTTTTTTGCACTTTGTATATATTTCGTGATCTATGTTGCAGACAATAGACTATATTATTTGTTGTACTGTACATGACGCTAAGTTTGTGTCTTTTTTTATTAAAGGTAAGTTTGATGTCAAAAATTAAAGGTAACGTTAAGTGGTTTAATGAATCCAAAGGGTTCGGTTTTATCACTCCAGAAGATGGTAGTAAAGATGTTTTTGTACACTTTTCCGCCATTCAGTCTAACGGATTCAAGACTCTGACCGAAGGTCAACAAGTAGAGTTTGATATTACTGAGGGTGAAAAAGGTCCATCTGCTGCAAACGTTGTCGCAATCTAATTTCAACCCCCGTATTCTTAAAACCCGTTCTTAGCAACGGGTTTTTTATCTTTTGTCAGTGTTGAATTTTAGCAGGGCACTAAAGTTTGTTCATAACGGCAAAAGCAAGCCCTGTCATCAGTAACGAGCCTATCACATTTGCCAGCACAGCAAGCAGTGCCCAGCTTATCTTTCCTGCCTGTAATAGATAAACCACTTCAGCGGAGAAGGTAGAGAAGGTCGTCAGGCCGCCACAGAAGCCCGTGGTTAGCATTAATTTCCAAACAGGATCAAGGTGCGTCGTTTTATTGAAATAAGCCAACCCTAATCCAATGATAAATGCGCCGATGCAATTAGCCGTCAGCGTACCAACGGCAATTGGGGAAGAAGGGGCGTTTAGGCGGAGGCTGATGAGCCAGCGTAACACGCTACCCAAGCCACCACCGATAAATACAGCAAATACAATATTCATCATTGGTGATGGCAATAGATTATTTGACTTCCATACCTTTGGCCTGCAAATCGGCATGGTAAGAAGAACGAACAAATGGGCCACAAGCTGCATGGGTAAAGCCCATTTCTAATGCGGCTTCTTTCATTTCTTCAAATTCAGCCGGACTTACATAACGCTGGACTGGTAAGTGATGGCGACTTGGCTGTAAATATTGTCCCAAAGTCAGCATGGTGACACCATGACGACGCAAGTCACGCATAACTTCTAAAATTTCTTCATTGGTTTCGCCCAATCCCACCATCAGACCTGATTTAGTCGGGATATCAGGGTGAGCTTCCTTGAATCTTTCCAGTAGTTTCAATGACCACTCATAGTTAGCGCCCGGACGAACCTGACGATAAACCCGAGGTACGTTTTCCAGATTATGGTTGAATACATCAGGTGGCGTTGCGGTCAGGATTTCCAGTGCACGATCCATGCGACCACGGAAATCTGGCACTAAAGTTTCGATTCTAATCGAAGGATTTTTTTCGCGAATGGCTGCGATACAGTCAGCAAAATGTTGTGCACCGCCATCGCGCAGGTCATCACGATCAACAGAGGTGATCACAACATAACGTAATCCCATGTCTTGAATGGTTTGCGCGAGTTTGATGGGTTCATCTGCATCAGGTGTATTCGGGCGACCATGTGCTACGTCACAGAATGGGCAGCGACGGGTACAGATGGCGCCAAGGATCATAAAGGTGGCGGTTCCGTGGTTAAAGCACTCAGCAAGGTTAGGGCAGGAGGCTTCTTCACAGACGGAATGCAACCCATTTTTGCGCATTGCAGCTTTGATGCCCTGAATGCGGCTGGAATCCGCAGGAAGTTTGATTTTCATCCACTCAGGTTTACGCAAGAGTGCTTCACGTTCTGTGGCAACTGTCTTCACAGGGATCAAAGCCATCTTGTCTGCATCGCGGTATTTGACACCGCGTTCCATCTGAATTGGTTTACTCATAATCGTGCCGGTTCCAGTTATATTCTTCAGATTTTGACTTACTGCCTGATGTGTATGACAAGGCGATCGAAGCAATAAATCCATTCAAATTTTTTTGAAAAATGTTAAAAAATTATATCATCTTTCATCGACGAGTTGAAATCCCAAGATCTGACAGAATTTTTCCACCAGAATGGGTTGTACATCTTCAATGGTCACTCCTGTGACAAAGTCACTGAGTTGGATCATTTGCATGCCAGCATAGCCGCACGGATTAATGCGGAAAAACGGCTGTAAGTCCATTGCAATATTCAGTGCCAGACCGTGGAAAGAGCATCCTTTACGGATACGCAGCCCAAGGGAACATATTTTGTTGCCTGAAACATAAACTCCGGGGGCATCTGGGCGGGCGTACGCTTCTACACCAAAATGAGCCAGAGTTTCGATCACTGTATTTTCAATTGAAGTGACCAATTGGCGAACTCCAATTTTTGAACGTTTCAAATCAATTAAGACATACATAACCTGTTGACCTGGGCCATGATAGGTGACTTGACCACCTCTATCCGATTGGATAACAGGGATATCTCCTGGCGCAAGTACATGCTCAGCTTTACCGGCTTGGCCTTGTGTAAATACTTTCTCATGTTGGACAAGCCAGATTTCGTCAGGTGTTTCCGCAGTACGCTGCTCAGTGAACTGGTGCATGGCATCAGAAACCGGCTCGTAAGGCTGAATACCTAACTGGCGTAAAATAACAGTGTTATGTTGCAATGGGACATCATCATTCGTTAACAAAAAGTGCCCGCCAGTATAACGTCCTAAGATGATTCCCACCAGTTTGAGAATGCCTTAAAGCAATAATATTGTTAATTAGACGAATATATTTTTATTTTGTATTATTATGGTTATATATTTTGATGATTTTCCCTTTAATCTCTGTTTGAGCTAACAGATGGTCAAAAAAAACCAATTTTTAATTGTTGGGCACCTTTGTAGTTTCCTGGTGCTCCTTTATAGTCTCTCGATGTTACTGCCTATTTTCGTGGCTCTGTTTTATAAGGAAAAAAGTGTTTTTGCTTTTTTTGAAACATTTGTCATTGGGTTGACTGTCGGGGGAGCCGGCTGGTATTTCACTCGTAAAACCAAAGCGCAACCCAGTACGCAAGATGGATTTCTTATCATTGTGCTATTTTGGTTGCTGTTTTCGTTACTCAGCGCCCTGCCTTTTATGCTCGACAAGAGCCTGAACATTAACCTTGTGGACGCAATGTTTGAAGGTATATCAGGCATTACGACGACAGGGGCAACGGTGCTGAATGATGTGTCTGCACTGCCTAATTCGGTACTCTATTATCGCGCCCAGCTCAATTTTATCGGTGGACTGGGAGTGATTGTCCTTGCTGTTGCCATCTTGCCATTATTGGGAATCGGTGGCACAAAACTCTATCAATCAGAAATGCCCGGCCCTTTCAAAGAAGAACGATTGACCCCGCGTCTTGCAGACAGTGCCAAAAGCTTATGGGTTGTTTACCTGTTGCTGGGGGGATTATGTTCGGTCAGTTTCTGGGCTGCGGGCATGTCATGGTTTGATGCTATTTGTCATGGTATCTCAACCGTTTCTTTGGGGGGATTTTCAACCCGTAACGAAAGCCTTGGTTATTATGACAGTGCAGCCATTGAAATGGTGGGGGGGATTTTCTCAGTATTGTCGGCAGTCAACTTTACGCTTTATTTCGTTGCTCTGACACGCAGGAGCCTGAAACCACTGCTAAAAAATGCTGAATTGCAATTCTTCTTGCTTGTGCTGGCGGGTGTGGTTTGCATTATTTGGTTGGAGCTATACCGTTCAGGTATGTATGGAGTGAAAGACTCATTCATTCATGGCTTTTTCATGACAAGCTCCATGATGACAGATAACGGTTTGGCAACCGCTGATTATGCCCAGTGGCCCCCTCATACCATACTGATGCTATTGGCGGTCAGTTTTTTTGGCGGCTGCGTAGGCTCAACCTGTGGCGGTATCAAAGCGCTTCGCTTTATGATCTTGGCAAAGCAGAGTGTTAGCGAAATTAACCAACTCATTCATCCAAATGCCATTTCAACGATCAAAATTGGTAAATCAGTGGTTCAGGAACGGGTGCTGCGTTCTGTCTGGGGCTTTTTCTTCCTTTATGTCTTTTTCAGTTGCTTTTTTATCTGGGCATTGAACCTGCTCGGTTATGATTTGGTGACTTCATTTGCCACTGTTGCGGCTTGTATCAATAACATGGGTATAGGATATGGTGCCACAGCACAAGGTTTTGGTAATCTTGATGCGGCAGCGAAATGGATGATGTGTGCCGCCATGTTGTTGGGAAGGCTGGAAATTTACCCAATACTGATTTTGTGCTCGAAAGCGTTTTGGCGTTTTTGAATCGAGTGTCTTTTTGAATCGAACGTAGATAGATAGCCGAATGATTTTTCCGTATTCGGCTATCTATGTTGTGCCGCCGGATAATCTGTTGATGTAGCTATTTTTTAGCAGGGTTCTATACATCAACACAGTGAATTCTCTTTTTACTGGCGCGCGAGCAGGCGAAGTAGAGAGTTGGGATAAATTAGTTCATTTAGCCAAAATAGCGATTAATAACGAACATGAGAATAATTATCATTACATGATTGATTTTGGTTTTCTTTTGAACTAGTGTTGATAACACTTTATTAATAATGAGAATAACAAACTTGTTTGTTACGATAATATTATGTCTTCAGCCTACTCTATTTTTAACTTGCGCCTGAAAGAGCGGATTACCATATCACCATCCATATTACGCTGTGTTTTCGAAGGCTCAGAAGTGCATAAAATGCAGCGATATGCACCTGATCAACGCATAAAGTTACTGTTTCCTCAGCCAAGTAACCCTTCATTAAAAGTCAAGGAGGGGAAAGATTGGTATAGTGATTACATGTCTATCCCTAAAGAAGAACGTCCTTGGATGAGAACTTACACATTAAGGGCGCTACGCGCGGAAGACAATGAAATGGATATCGAATTTGTTTTACATGGTGGAGACACGCCTGTATCCAATTGGCTGCGGCAGGCTAATCCAGGAGAACCTTTACAGATTGTTGCACCAAAAACAGATATCAATGATAGCCCAATGAACGGAGCGGATGGTTGCGAATGGAAACCGTCAGCTCAAGTCGATCAGGTGTTGTTGATTGCCGATGAAACGGCATTGCCAGCGGCATTAGGTATCCTTGAAGAATTATCACTGCTCGAAAATCCACCCGGCGTACAGGCATTTTTTGAAGTTCCTGAACCGGAAGATTGCCTCAATGTAGAACAATTCAAATTCGCCAATGTATTTTGGTTACCCCGTAAAGCCAAACAAGGATATACATACGGCGAATGTTTGTTAGAGGCAGTACGCGAGCACGTGACTCTTCCTGAATCCGTGTTTATTGAAGAACAATCCTTAACTGAAGTCACTTCCAATGACGGAACTCTGTGGGAAAGAGCAGAAGGTGAGAACAAAGCAAGCCTGTTTTATGCTTGGGTCGCGGCAGAATCATCTGCTGTAAAAAACCTTCGCCGTTATTTACTCCAAGAGCGTCATTTAGATCGAACGTTAATTAATTTTATGGCGTATTGGGCTAAGTCTCCACGAGATAACCACGCCTGAATTAAGTAAGAACAAACTCTATTAATTGCAGAAAAAACGCTGACCAAGAAATCAGCGTTTTTCAAAGATGCAATTACAGCACAACGCGCACTAATTCCAGATTACCCAATTCTTCATACAGTATTTCAACTTGCTCAATATGCGTAGCGTTGATAGTAATGGAAACTGAGTGGTAATTGCCTTTGCTGCTTGGTTTTACGACTGGAGAGTAATCACCCGGCGCATGACGCTGAACTACTTCAACAACTTGATCCACCAGCTCGGGTTGAGCTAAACCCATCACTTTATAGGTAAATGAGCAGGGGAACTCAAGCAGTTCATTTAATTTTGTTTTCATGGGCGTTCCTCATGTATTTGCCACGGCAAAGGGGATGATTTGCCGTGGTGTGATAATTTTCTGACAATATGTAACTAATATAGGGTTAAATACCTAACTTTCAATAGATTAACCAAACCAGTGGTGGAACATCAGTCGGATATAGTCAATCATACGGCTGAAAAAGCCGCCTTCTTGCACTTCATGCATCACAACCAATGGACGCTGCTCAATGGTTTTACCATCAAGCTGGAAAGCAATAGTTCCAACAACTTGATTTTTGGCGAGTGGTGCATGCAGTTCGGTATTATTCAATATGTAGCTGGCTTTCAAATCTTTCAGGCGACCGCGAGGGATCGTCAGGTAAACATCTTTATCAACGCCCAGTTGTACTTTATCAGTGTCACCAAACCAAATCGGTTCTGATGCAAATTCTTTACCTACTTGCAGTGGTGAAACTGTTTCGAAGAAGCGGAAGCCCCAGGTCAGTAATTTTTTGCTGTCAGTTTCACGCCCTTTGAACGTCGGGCTACCCATTACGGCAGAAATCAGGCGCATATTACCTTCGGTTGCAGAAGCAACGAGGTTATAACCCGCTCCACTAGTATGGCCTGTTTTAATGCCGTCAACGCTTAAACTTTTATCCCACAACAAGCCGTTACGGTTAGGCTGGCGAATGTTGTTGTAAGTAAATTCTTTTTCTTTGTAGATAGCATATTCATCCGGCACATCGCGGATTAACGCTTTCCCAATCAATGCCATATCATGAGCTGAACTATATTGACCATTAGCATCCAGCCCATGAACAGTTTGGAAGTGCGTGTTTTGCAGCCCTAAACTCTGTACGTATTTATTCATCAAGCTGACAAACGCATCTTGACTGCCTGCTACGTAGTCTGCCATTGCGACACAGGCATCATTGCCGGATTGCAGGTTGATACCACGGGATAGCATGGCAACAGAGACTTGGTCACCGGGCTTTAAAAACATTAAAGAGGAACCTTTAAATACCGGATTCCCTGTTGCCCAAGCATCTTTACCTACAGTAACGATATCATTCTGGCCGATTTTTCCTGATTTGATGGCCTGACCAATGACGTAACTGGTCATCATTTTGGTCAAGCTAGCGGGATCGCGGCGGACATCTGCATTTTTTTCGGCTAATACCTTTCCTGAATTGTAATCAATCAGAATATAGGCTTCTGAATCTAGTTCGGGAACACCGGGGATCATTGTTCTGAAATTATCATCCGTGTTGGCGAACGCAGAAACACTGGTAGCCAGAGCGATGCCTAAAGTGGCATTTTTAATAAAACGGGAAGTAACTATGTATTTCATGATTGATTAGATAACATCCGTGAGAAAGGGATTGATAATAAGCGATATCATAACAAATGAAAAAAAAGCTGACATTAAACAAAATTGGGTGAGTTGAAGGTTTACACTTTTTTACCCGTATTTTATTCACCACAATTTTATCTGCCTGCTGATAGGAATCAGATAATCCAGTCAGCAGGCAATGATGCCATTTATTTCTGTTGATATATACCATCGTCTTTCAGATTGCCGCTTTATTGGCTGGGCTCATCCTTAGCCATACTCTTAGGGTTTGCTCCCTTGTTGTTTCCCTACACCTTGAAATCCATTGGGTATATCGGATCAGGGCGCAACAATAAAAGAGGATTGATGCATTTGATCTATTAGTTTTTTTTGTAATTCCAAGGCTTGCTGGCGGCTGTTAAGTGGTCCCAATTGAACGCGATAGACATTGCCAAATTGGGTGGTACGGCCTTGCACGTTAAAACGCTGACTCAAAGATTGTTGCCATTCTTTAGCTTTTTGTTCAGCGCTGACAGCACCTACTTGTACCATATAACTGCCTGCCGGTACTGAATCAGGCGGTGTTTGGGGACTAGAAGATTCTTTTGAATCCGATGGTGTTGTCGCTGGTGGAGTAACAGGCTGGCTTTCTTTACCACCAGAAGGTTTTTGTTCAACAGCCGATTGATTGTCAGAATTCTGTGCTGAGGAATCACTTATTATGGGAGCCTTGATAAATGACCGAGAACTAATATTGGGTCTTTCAGGTAAGGCATAGCTCTGTTTGACAATAGTTGCCCCCTCCGTTCCTAAACCAAAGAGTGAGCCATCAGGCGCAACTTGAATACCCGCCAGTTTTACTTTGCTTTGTGGCATCAAGTTTAATCGCTCTGCTGCTGCACGTGATAATTCAATGATTTTTCCCGGCTTATTGTAAGGGCCTCGATCATTAATCCTGACAATCATCATGCGCCCATTACTTAAATTGGTGACGCGCACATAGCTTGGAATAGGTAACGTCGGGTGGGCAGCCGTTAAAGAATAAGGGCTGGCTCGTTCACCAATTGCGGTCATCTTTCCATTGGATTCTTCACCAAACCAGCTGGCATAACCTGTTTGGCTGAAATTAGCCGGATCTTGCACGATGCGATACGTTTGCCCATCCTTCTGATAATCCTGATTAGCGCTTGGATGATAAGGCTCATATTGAGGCTCAGCACCCAAAACATCACGGGTTGGGACAGGGGGAAGGGAAGATGCCCGGTCAGTGTCTGTTGTTGTACAGCCTGATATCAGTACCGCTAGGATGCTAAGTATAAGCCATTGTTGACGCATGAAACTTCTTCCTCATAAACTTTTGGATAATAATTTACGATGTGTATGTATCGACATGATAATGCCGAATCCCGCCATTAAGACAATCAATGCTGAACCTCCGTAACTAATTAGAGGCAAAGGGACGCCGACCACGGGTAGGATGCCGCTTACCATGCCAATATTAACGAAGACATAAACAAATAAAATAAGTATCAACCCGCCGACCATTACACGGCCGAAAGTATTTTGTGCTTTGGCAGCAATAAACAAGCCGCGCATAATGACCGTCAGGTAGAGCCCGAGCAAAACAAGAACACCTACCAACCCCAATTCTTCCGACAAAACGGCAAAAATAAAGTCAGTGTGTCGTTCGGGAAGAAATTCAAGTTGTGACTGTGTGCCTTGCAACCAACCTTTTCCGAATAAACCGCCTGAGCCGATGGCTATCTTGGATTGGATGATGTGGTAGCCTTTGCCCAGTGGATCACTTTCAGGATCCAGCAGCATCATAACGCGGTCGCGCTGATAATCGTGCATTAGGAAGAACCACAGTATTGGAATGAAACAGGCAACCAGTAAAACCGCAATGCCAATTAATTTCCAATTCATTCCTGCCAGAAACAGAATAAATATGCCAGAGGTCGCAACCAGAATGGACGTTCCCAGATCCGGTTGAGCTGCCACCAGAAGGGTAGGCAGAAAAGTCAGGAATAGTGCGATGCCCGTGTTTTTCAGAGAAGGTGGGCAAAGGTCACGGTTCATAAAACGAGCCACCATCAGAGGAACAGCAATTTTGGCAATTTCTGATGGCTGGAAGCGCACAATGCCCAAGTCTAACCAGCGTTGTGCCCCTTTACTAATCTGTCCAAAAACATCAACTAAAATCAGCAGAATGACGCATACAATGTAGAGGTAAGGGGCCCAATTTTCATATAAGCGTGGAGGCACTTGAGCCAAGACGATCATCACTATGAGCCCCATAATAACTTGTCCGACTTTGCGTTCCATCATATCGATGTCTTGTCCACTGGCGCTCCACATAATGAAAAGGCTGTAGGCCAGTAATGCCAGAATGCACAGTAGCAGTGGAATATCTATATGCATTCGGGTCCAGAAAGGAACCTTGTTTTGAGATTCGGTCATGGCTTTACTCAATTAGCTTGTGTTCTGGTCGCTGGTGTTCTGGGAGGCTGAACTCCTGTCGTCGCTGAAGCTGCGTCAGGAGAGGCAGTGTTGTTATCTTTGAGCAAGATATGATCCAGAATTTGGCGAACGATAGTGCCGACAGGTGGCCCTGAACCACCATTTTCCAGAATGATGGAAATGGCAACGGTTGGGTTGTCATAAGGTGCAAAGGCAATCATCAGCTTATGATCACGTAGATGTTCAGCAAGTTTGTTTGCATTATAAGTTTCATAACTGAAGACCTGAGCTGTACCTGATTTAGCTGCGGCTTTGTATGGTGTGCCCGCAAAGGCTCTGCGGGCAGTACCATTTGGAGCATTGGCAACGCCATACATGCCATCTTTGGCAATTTCCCAGTATCCAGAATGGATATCCCCAATCTGTTCGCTGGCTGGAGGTTGATAAGGTTGCATTTCGCCATTTACGCGAGTGCTTATCAAGAAATGTGGGGTCTTTACTTTTCCGTCATTGATCAATGTCATTAGGGCTTTTACCATCTGCATTGGAGTTGCAGTCCAGTATCCCTGACCGATGCCAACAGAAATGGTATCGCCTTGATACCACGGTTTTTTGTAGCGTTTGAGTTTCCATTCACGGGTAGGCATATTGCCCGGGTTTTCTTCTTTCAAATCAATGCCCGTAAATTGACCATAGCCAAATTTTGTCATCCATTCAGATAACCTATCAATGCCCATATCGTAAGCAACTTGATAGAAAAAAGTATCCGCTGATTCAACAATCGATTTATGAACATTCAATTTGCCATGTCCCCAGCGTATCCAGTCGCGGTAACGTTTATCTGATCCCGGCAGTTGCCACCAACCTGGATCGTTTATCGTGGTGTTTTTTGTAATGACATCACTGCTAAGGGCGGCGACAGCAATAAAAGGTTTTACCGTCGATGCGGGTGGATAAGCCCCTTGCGTTGCTCGGTTAATTAATGGGCGATTGGGATTGTTAAGCAGGATTTTATACTCTTTGCCCGATATGCCATCAACAAACATATTTGGATTGTAGCTTGGGTTGGATACCATAGCCAAAACTTCCCCGGTACGAGGATCGGTAACAACAACACCTGCACGGCTGGTTGTCAGTATCTTTTCAATGTAAGTTTGCAGCTCCAAATCGATTGACAGATAAATATCCTTGCCTGCCTGTGGAGGTTGTTCGTGCAGTTGGCGAATGACTCTGCCACGATTGTTAACTTCCACTTCTTCGTAGCCGGGTTTGCCATGCAAAATAGATTCATAATAACGCTCAATACCCAGTTTTCCGATATCATGGCTGGCAGCGTAGTCAGGCAAAATCCCCTCTTTATCGAGCCGTTCTACATCTTTATCGTTTATTTTAGCAACATAGCCGATTACATGGGTTAGGGCAGAGTCGTAAGGGTAATAACGGCGCTGGTATCCCTTGATTTCTAACCCCGTAAAACGGTATTGGTTGACAGAAAACCGTGCCACCTGAACCTGATCCAGTGGTGTTTTCAGTGGAATTGAAGTAAAGCGACGTGCGCGTTGGCGTTCTTTTTTGAAGGTTTCAATATCTTCATCAGTAAGGCCAACAACAGAGCGTAATTCTTCTAATGTCTTGTCAAGATCAGGGACTTTCTGTGGCACAATCTCTAACTGGTAAATGGTCCGGTTAGTTGCTAATGGTGTGCCGTTGCGGTCATAAATGATCCCACGACTTGGAGCGATGGGAACAAGCTTAATGCGGTTCCCATTTGAGCGGGTTTGGTAATCTTCGTGGCGTGTGATCTGGAGATTATAGAGATTGGCAATCAAAATGCCGGTTAAAATAACAATACCTATAAACGCCACAAGTGCGCGGCGTATGAATAGGGCTGATTCAGCCGAATGATCACGAAAAGGAGTTCGTTTCTTCTTCATCCCATTGCCAGAATTCACGGTGATAGATTACCCTATTTATTCCCGATGATAAGGGTGGTTAGTTGTGATGCTCCATGCTCGATAAAGGCTCTCTGCAACCAGAACCCGCACGAGGGGGTGTGGCATGGTCAGGGGAGAAAGCGACCAACTTTGTTCCGCGGCTGCTTTACAGGCCGGAGCCAAACCTTCAGGGCCACCAATCAGTAAACTGACATTTCTGCCATCCAGCTTCCAGCGGTCAAGCTGTTGCGCCAATTGAGGTGTGTCCCAACGAGAGCCGGGGATATCCAGAGTTACAATGCGATTGCCTTTACCAACAGCAGCCAACATCTGTTCGCCTTCCTTTTCCAGAATGCGCTTGATATCTGCGTTTTTACCGCGTTTTCCCGCTGGAATGTCAATCAGCTCAAAAGGCATATCCTTGGGAAAACGATTCAAGTAATCCATGAAGCCGGTCTGAACCCAGTCCGGCATCTTTGTTCCTACAGCGATCAGTTGTAACTTCAAACTCAACTCCAGAGTTTTTCCAGTTCATACATGCGACGGCTGTCTTCTTGCATGACATGAACCATAATTTCGCCGAGATCCACGACTATCCAGTCGGAAATCCCTTGCCCTTCAACACCTAGAGGCATGATGCCCGCTTCGCGGCAGTCATCAACGAGATTATCTGCTACAGACATCAGGTGACGACTTGATGTTCCGGTGCAGATAACCATGCAATCAGTAATGCTGGATTTTCCACGAACGTCTATAGAAACAATATCCTGTGCTTTGGAATCTTCAAGTTTATCAATAACAAATTGTTGTAGTTCTGTGCCTTGCAAAAGGATCACCTTTATTTTATAAAATTGGTTGAGTAACGCAGAATAATAGCATGCCAATCTCTGTAAAAGTAAGCAACTTGGCGGCAATTCGCTGTATGATTTCGCTATTGCTTATCTATTGCTTATATAGTCCCCATGAATCGATATAATTTTGTATCGATGGAGGGAGCAGATCATCACAACTTAGGCCTTGTTGGTGACGTTGGCGAATGTCTGTCGCCGAAATGTTTAATAGCGGAGTAGCGGCTAAGTAAATATAACCGTGTGGTTTTTGACTCAATGGAAATGGAGTATCAACTTGGTGATTTTCCAGCCATTGCTGCATTTCAGGGCTTGATAATTGCTTCTGATAACCCGGGCGGGAACAGACCAACAGATGGCAGATATCGAGCAATTCTTCCCATTTATACCATGTATGAATGGATTGTAATGAATCCTGCCCGATAATGAATGCCAATGGGCGTTCTTCTCCCGCTTCCTGACGAAAGGATTTCAATGTTTCCACTGTGTAAGATGGAGTTTGTCGCTCCAGTTCACGAGTATCCACAGTAAACAACGGATTATCCTGTACAGCCAGCCGAACCATTTCCAGCCGTTGTTGAGCACTCGCCTCTGGCTGGGGGCGATGTGGTGGAACGTGATTAGGCAGTAAAATCACCTGATTGAGTCCCACTAGCTGTGCCAATGCTTCCACAGGGCGCAAATGACCATAATGGATAGGATCGAAAGTGCCGCCAAACAGAGCCTGAATAATCGGGGCACCTGTATCGATTTTTGAATCAATGGTATTTATTGGGTCAGTCTTTATTAGGTCAATAGAATCAAGCATTCAGCAAGCTCTCTGGTAATGGTTTTCCGCATAACAGCATGGAAAGCGTTTCCAGGTCAGCCCAAATGGATTGGCTATAATCCTGTTTGACACGCAGTTCCATCTGGGTCAATAAATGTATGGCGGATTGCAGGTTTTGTTGTGACAGACGTTGTAACGCGGCTGTTAACAATGGCCGACGATTTTGCCAAACTTTGTGCTGATCAAATAATGTTTTCAAAGGGACTGTTTTACTTTGGCGTTTAAGTATCAACAGCAGCATTAACTCCCGCTGTATAGTACGAAGCAGGATGACAGCTTCGGTATCTTCTTGCCGGAGTTGTTTCAGTACATGCCATGCCCGTTTTATTTTTCCTGCCAGTAGAGCATCAACCCAATGATAGGGAGAAAAATGGGCAGCATCATTGACAGCTTCTTCAACGCGAAGAAGTGTCAGCCGATTATCGGGATGGAGCAGGGAAAGGCGTTCCAATGCCTGAGCCAGTGCCAATAAGTTCCCTTCATAGCAATAGCACAATAGCTGATTAGCTTCATCTTCCAGTGATAGCCCCATATTTTTAGCACGTTGAGCCACCCATTGAGGCAGACGATTTTGCTCTGGGGTCAGGCAACTGATGTATACGCCATTTTGCCCAACTGACTTGAACCACTGGCTATTTTCCTGCGCTTTAGTGAGCTTATGACCACGCAGTATCAGCAGGATATCTGAATGCAGTAACTCTGACAGCTTGATGAGTCTTTCTGACATTGAGGCATTCGGGCCATTTTCCGGTAGCAACAGGATGAGTGATTGACGGCTGGTAAACAGGCTCAGTGACTGACACAGACTGAAGATTTCATCCCAATCGGTATGGTTATCCAACGCGAAGGTGAAATGCTCCATAAAGCCATGTTGTTCAGCCACTCTGCGGATGCTGTCCTGACTTTCCTGTAATAGCAATGGCTCATTGCCCCATAGCAGATAGCAGCTTCGCAGCCCTTCATTGAGCTGCGAAAAAAGTTGTTCAGGATAAAGTCGGATCATTGTTTCTGTGTAGTCGCAGTTTTCTGTTTTTCTTCAGCTTTCAGAAGCTCTGCGCTATGAACAGTCAATAGCTGGCGCATAAGCTGATGGGCAGCTTGTTCGCGCATTTCCTGTTGAACCAATTCATTTTCTGCATCTTTTGCCAGTGCTTCCAGTGGGTTATCGAAGAAAGAGCGATCAACCCTTGCCTGCAATGGATAGATGCTGCCATCTGGCATCAGAACTTGAGCATTAACATACAGAATTAACTGGCGTTCAGCAGCTTTACCATCCTGAAAGACTGAAACAGTCTCTTTGTTTTCATTAGAGCCTAAAAGTTTCAGGATAGGTACTGAAGCATCACCATGTTCAACAATTTTGACATCGTTCAGGCGAAGTTGCTGACGTACCGAGCGTGCCAGAGGCCCGTAAGGGTCCCCTGAACTTAATTGTAATGTTTGAAGCTCTTTTGGTACTTGCGTTGTGCCGCGAAGGTGAAAACCGCAGCCAGCGGTGACCAACACCGCTAACCCGAGCAACAACGTGAAAATACGATGCCGCAGATTATTTCCTACCACATTTCTTTCCACTATATTTTTTCCCACAATAGTGGTCTCCCGTTATCAACCAACGACCAGGTTCAGTAATTTACCTGGAACATAGATGACCTTGCGAATACTGACGCCTTCAAGATATTTCGTCACACTGTATTCTTGCGTCGCCATTTCTTGAACATACTCTTTTGTTGCGTCTGCCGGTACAGTAATGCGGCCACGAACTTTACCATTAATCTGAATGATTACCAGTTTAGTATCGTCCACCATTGCTTGCTCATCTGCTTGCGGCCATTCAGCAACATCAATGTCATTTTCATTGCCAAGTTCTTTCCACATTACGAAACAAGCGTGTGGGGTAATAGGCGAAAGCATACGTACAACTGTGGTCAGTGCTTCTTGCATAAGAGCGCGATCCTGCTCAGTTTCCTGTGGAGCACGTGTCAGTTTGTTCATCAGCTCCATAATTGCAGCAACGGCGGTATTGAATGCCTGACGGCGGCCAATATCATCGGTGACTTTCGCAATGGTTTTATGGAGATCACGGCGCAGATCTTTTTGCTCCGCAGTCAGGCTACTGATATCCAGCGGCTGGATTGCCCCTTTATTGCTGTGTTCATAAACCAGACGCCAAACACGTTTCAGGAAGCGGTTAGCGCCTTCTACACCAGATTCCTGCCATTCCAGAGTCAGTTCTGGTGGTGCAGCGAACATCATGAACAGGCGAACAGTATCAGCACCGTATTTATCGACCATAGTTTGTGGGTCGATACCGTTGTTCTTGGATTTCGACATTTTGCTCATGCCGGTATAAACCAGTTCATGGCCGTCTTTATCCGTTGCTTTAATAATGCGCCCTTTCTCATCACGTTCAACAGTAGCGTCAGCCGGAGATACCCAGACTTTTTCGCCACTGTTGCCGGTGTAATAGAAAGCATCGGCCAGAACCATGCCTTGGCACAGCAGGCGTTTGGCGGGTTCATCAGAATTAACCAAACCAGCATCGCGCATCAGCTTGTGGAAGAAGCGGAAGTACATCAGGTGCATGATGGCGTGTTCAATACCACCGATGTATTGATCCACTGGCAACCAGTAGTTAGCCGCAGTCGGGTCTAACATGCCTTTGTCATGATCCGGACAGGTATAACGTGCGTAATACCATGAAGATTCCATGAAGGTATCAAAGGTATCCGTTTCAAGCAGAGCAGATTGACCGTTGATGGTCGTTTTTGCCCATTCTGGATCAGCCTTGATTGGGCTGGTGATACCATCCATCACAACATCTTCCGGCAGGATCACTGGCAACTGATCTTCTGGAACAGGAACAACGGTTCCATCTTCCAGTGTTGCCATTGGAATCGGAGCACCCCAGTAACGCTGGCGGGAAACACCCCAGTCGCGCAGGCGGTAATTGACCTTACGCTGGCCGACGCCCATTGCAACCAGTTTGTCTGCAATGGCATTGAAACCTTCTTCATTATTCAGCCCGCTGAATTCACCGGAATTGACCAGTGCATTTTTGTCTGTAGCGGCTGCATCCTGAATATTTGGTACGTTGCCGTCATTGTCTAGAATAACGGCTTTCATTGGCAGGTTGTACTTAGTAGCAAACTCCCAATCACGTTGATCATGGGCAGGAACTGCCATAACAGCGCCAGTGCCGTATTCCATCAGGACAAAGTTAGCAACCCAAATAGCTATTTTTTCATTGGTCAATGGATGAATAACGAACATGCCTGTTGGCATGCCTTTTTTCTCCATGGTTGCCATATCTGCTTCGGCAACTTTGGTATTACGGCATTCGTTGATGAATTCTGCCAGTGCCGGATTATTTTCCGCCGCTTGTTTTGCCAGAGGATGACCTGCTGCGACAGCAACATAGGTTGCACCCATGAAAGTATCTGGGCGAGTGGTATAAACGGTGAGTTTTTCTTGGCTATCAGCAACATTAAAAGTGATTTCGACACCTTCAGAACGACCAATCCAGTTACGTTGCATGGTTTTGACCTGTTCAGGCCAATCTGCCAATTTATCCAGATCGTTCAGCAATTCTTCCGCATAATCGGTGATCTTGATGAACCATTGAGGGATCTCTTTGCGTTCCACTTGGGTATCACAACGCCAGCAGCAGCCATCAATAACTTGCTCATTAGCCAGGACGGTCAGGTCATGTGGACACCAGTTAACAGCGGAGGTTTTTTTGTATACCAAACCTTTTTCATACAACTTAGTGAAGAACCACTGTTCCCAGCGATAGTATTCTGGTACACAGGTCGTCACTTCACGATCCCAGTCATAACCAAAACCCAGTGTTTTCAACTGGTTTTTCATGTATTCGATGTTGGAATAAGTCCACGGAGCAGGGGCGGTGTTATTTTTAACCGCAGCTCCTTCAGCCGGCAGGCCGAAAGCATCCCAACCGATTGGTTGCAACACATTTTTACCTAGCATGCGTTGATAGCGGGAAATCACATCACCAATGGTGTAGTTACGGACATGGCCCATATGTAGTCGACCAGAAGGGTAAGGTAGCATAGACAGGCAATAGTATTTTTCTTTGCTGTTGTCTTCTGTCACTTTGAACGTTTGCTTCTCTTGCCAGTGAAGCTGGACTTGTTGTTCTATGTCTTCTGGACGATATTGTTCTTGCATGGCACCGATAATCCTATGGTGAGTAATTAAGCTACGCCGTTAGCGTGCTTGTTGTTATGAAACATGGTTGTTTATGAAATCTAAGACGCCATAGCATAGCTGATAAGGGATAGGCGCAACAACTCTTGTTAAAGGTGGAATGTGGAAAATTGCTTATTTTTAATGGAATTTAAGGCCGGCGGATAGTTTTGCCATCCGCCGCCAAAGAAAAATCAGGGCAAAATTTTTGCCAGAAAATCGCGGGCGCGCTCCGATTTTGGGTTGGCAAAGAAATCTTCTTTCTTACTGTCTTCGACAATTTTTCCCTCATCCATGAAAATAACGCGGTGCGCTACTTTTTTGGCAAATCCCATCTCATGGGTTACCACCATCATGGTCATGCCTTCTTTTGCCAATTCAACCATAACATCCAGCACCTCATTTATCATTTCGGGATCGAGTGCAGAAGTTGGCTCATCAAACAGCATCGCAATAGGGTCCATGCAGAGTGCACGGGCGATGGCAACACGTTGTTGCTGACCTCCAGAAAGTTGTGAGGGGAATTTATTAGCATGACTGGCTAATCCAACTCGTTCCAGTAATTTTAATGCTTTTTGAGTCGCCGCTTTCTTATCGCGTTTTAGTACCTTAACTTGGGCCAGTGTCAGGTTTTCAATGATAGATAGATGTGGAAACAGCTCAAAATGTTGGAATACCATTCCCACTTTGGAACGTAGCTGTGCCAGATTGGTACTCTTGTCATTGACTTTCGTTTCATTTACCAGAATTTCACCCTGCTGGACTGGTTCAAGGCCATTGACCGTTTTTATCAGCGTGGATTTACCGGAACCAGAAGGCCCACAGACCACGACTACTTCGCCTTTTTTGACTTCAGTCGAGCAGTCAGTAAGAACCTGAAATTGGCCATACCACTTGGATACATTTTTCAGGGAAATCATCAAACAGTCCTTTTCTTCAAATAGTTAACCAGCATAGAAGCGGCAAAACTAATCACAAAATAAACAAAGCCGGCAAACAGAACCATTTCAATCTGAGTGCCGTCGCGCTCACCAATATTCGCTGCTGTACGGAAAAAATCAGCCAGACTCAGTACATATACCAGAGACGTATCTTGGAATAATACAATGCCTTGCGTTAGCAATAATGGGATCATTGCCCGGAATGCTTGTGGCAGGATGATCAGACGCATGCTTTGCATGTGGGTCATACCCAGAGCCAGCGCAGCAGAGGATTGCCCACGGGAAATACTCTGAATACCTGCCCGAATGATTTCGGAATAGTAAGCGGCCTCAAATAGCGAAAAAGCTACCATTGCGGAAATTAAACGGATATCGGTTTTTGGTGATATACCTAGAACATTTTGTAATAAGTTAGGCACAATCAGATAGAACCAGAGTAATACCATCACCAGCGGAACTGAGCGAAAGAGATTAACATAAAGAGTGGCAAACCAGCTCAATATCTTAATGGGTGAGAGGCGCATCATTGCCAGAATGGTTCCCCAGACAATTCCAATGATAATGGCTACCACGGTGATTTTGGCCGTTATCATCAATCCATTCAGGAGAAAGGGCAGGCTAGGAATAATTGAACTCCAATCAAACTGATACATTATTTACCTTCCTCCCATATTGCCTGGCAAACGTACTTTTTTCTCAAGTATGCTCATGGCAAACATGATCACGAGATTGATTGCCACATAAGCCAAAGTGATCGCCGTAAATGATTCATAGGCGTGTGCTGAGTAATCCAGCAGTTTCCCGGCTTGTGCAGCCATATCAACCAGCCCGATAGTAGAAGCAATGGCTGAGTTCTTCACCAGATTGAGCATTTCTGAAGTCATTGGAGGAATGATCACCCGATAGGCGTTTGGCAGCAGAATATAACGATAGGTTTGTGGCAGGGTTAATCCCATTGCCAACCCTGCGGCCTTTTGCCCTCTGGGGAGTGATTCAATTGCGGCGCGAACCTGTTCACATACGCGGGCGGCAGTGAATAATCCCAAGCAAATGACAGAAGAAATAAAAAATTGAATATTAGGGTCCAGTTCCATTTTGAACCAATCGCCTAAGCTTTTGGGCAGGAATTCTGGCACGACTAAATACCACGTAAAAAACTGGACAATAAGGGGCACATTGCGAAACAGCTCAACGTAACAAGCGCCAATCCCAGAAAGAAATTTATTCGGGACAGTTCGGAGAATACCAAACAAAGACCCGACAACAAGTGCAATAAGCCAAGCGCAGATGGAAAGTGCGATGGTTACTTGAAACCCGGAAATTAGCCACCCCAAATAGGTGGTATTACCAAAAGGGGCGGCTTGTAAAAAGATGCCCCAATTCCAATCAACAGACATAACCGTTCTCCCTGAAATGGGGGTTGGCAATAATACTTAAAATCGATCTAAAAAAATGAGGTAGGGAACGACTACCTCAGACCCGTCGTGCCAATAAAATCAGGATTTTTTAGTTCCTTAATTAGTTCAACACCTTATCGTTTGGTGACTTAAACAAGGCTCTCATTTCATCTGACATGGAGAAGTTCAAGTTCAGGTTTTTGGGTGGAATTGGTTCTTTGAACCAGCGATCAAACATTTTTTCAGCCTCACCGGAGGTCTGTACTTTAACAATGACGTCATCAATCAATTTCTTGAACTGAGGATCATCTTTGCGCAGCATACAGCCATAGGCTTCTTCTGATTGCGCTTTACCAACAATGATCCATTGATCCGGTTTCTTCGCTTTTGCACGTTCGCCTGCGAGCAGGGCATCATCTATCATAAAGGCAACGGCACGGCCTGATTCCAGAGTGCGGAATGAATCGCCATGGTCTTTGGCACTGATGATGCGCATTTTCATTTGCTTCTCATCATTGAGTTTATTCAATAAAATTTCAGAGGTTGTGCCAGAAGTCACGACGACATTTTTTCCTGCCAGATCATCAAATCCTTTGATGCCAGAATCTTTTTTAGTCAGCAGGCGAGTACCGACGGCAAAGATAGTGTTGGAGAATGCGGCTTGTTTCTGTCGCTCATAATTGTTGGTTGTAGACCCACATTCAAAATCGAATGTACCGTTTTGTAACAGGGGAATGCGGTTCTGGGAGGTAATCGGGATCAGCTTGACCTGTAGGTTAGGCATATCCAGTTTTTTCTTAACAGCATCGACGATCAAATTGGAATAATCTTGAGAATAACCAACAACGTTTTGCTGATTATCATAGTAAGAGAATGGGACTGAAGATTCTCTGTGTCCAACAACGATAATGCCATTATCTTTAATTTTTTTCAGTGTTCCAGTCAGTTCCTCAGCATGAGCAGCCCCAACCGCGCTAAGCAACATCATGGTTAACATCAACTTACGCATATACAGCTCCTTTACCTGGTTATTTTTCGTGAAATTACACTTTCTTACAGATAATTGTGTTTTTACATAGATGAATAAAACTGTTTGTAGAAACGATTTTCTGAATTATTTTGTTTATATGTCGTAAAAAAATAATTCATAATGTTACTTTTTTGAAACCATAATGTTTCCATTTCGCGACATACCTCGCACTATAAATAAACAATTTCATTTATGCGTGGTTAGAGAGTGAATAATATCGAATGTTGTTCACACTTTGAGCCATTTGGAACAATATTCTATTTTTATGTTATAAACTTGGTCTTATATGTTGTGAGTTTGTGTCACATCGGAGATGAAAGTGATGGTTAAGGGAAATTGCTGAAGTTGTCAGTGGAGTGAGATAAAAAATTTATAAAATCAGGGCATATTTTATGCCCTGATTCTTAATTAGCAACATCTTATCATTTATGGGAAATTAAATTTTTTGACGTTTTCTCATATTTGACGTTTTCTCATAAAAGCAAAAATGAAAAACAGAGCACTGATTCCCCATATTGGCCAATTTCCGAAGCGAAAATAAGGCGTTACTCCTGTTGCGGGCGTGACTTTGGCCTCTAATACCTGCCGAGTAAATTGTGGGATTTCAGCTTGAATTAAGCCATTTGGGCTGATTACTGCGGTAACACCATTATTTGTTCCTCTTAGCAGAGGACGACCCAGTTCAAGCGCACGCATCCGAGCCATCTGAAAATGCTGCCACGGGCCAATGGAACGCCCGAACCAGGCATCATTAGAAACGGTGAGCAAAAATTCTGTATCAGGCTTGAAGTTATCACGTACCTGTTCACCCAAAATAATTTCATAACAGATAGCAGCAGTAATATTGTGCCCTGCAACGGAAAGCTGTGGCTGGGTGTAGTCACCACGGCTAAAAGAAGACATTGGCAAATTGAAGAAAGGGGCCAACGGGCGCAATACTGATTCTAACGGGACAAATTCACCAAATGGTACGAGGTGATGTTTGTCGTAACGAGTAGGGGCTGGGTATTGGTAAGGCGTTTTATCACCTAATACGATAATACTATTGTAAAATTTATAACCTTCCAGCGTGGGCCGGGCATCAACAATACCGGTAATTAAGCTGGTATTGTGTTCTCTCAGTGAGGCATCCAGTTCGGTCAGAAAAGCCCTTTGGTTGTATTCAGTATCTGGAATGGCAGATTCAGGCCAAATGATGATAGGCGCCTTGCCAATGAAAGGACGGCTATTATCCAGATAAATATCCAACGTTTTCTCAAGAGCAGCAGGATCCCACTTTATGGCCTGGGGAATATTGCCTTGAACTAATGCGATATTAGTGGCTTTTTCCGGTTGTAGGGTATACCACTGATAGTGTCGCATTGGCCATGGCAATAGCAGCAAGATAATGGCAATGATGGCTGATGATAGCTTTTTATAAACGGTAGCAAAAACCAGTAACCCGCTGATCATCATAAGCAGGAAGGTAATGCCTTCCACACCCAGAATAGGCGCAACGGCTTTCATTGGGCCATCAATTTGACTGTAGCCGAATTGTAACCAAGGAAACCCGGTTAATACCCAGCCACGCAAGAATTCTGTTAATTGCCAAAGCGCAGGGCTGGCAATAACCAACCTGATACCACTGGAAGTTGGAAAAAATCGGTTCAGTAAGCCGGCGAATAATGCAGGGTAAAGGGCAAGATAGGCTGATAGCAGGAGCACCAGAAAGATATTGATGGCGGTTGGCATGCCTCCAAAATCGGCGATACTGACATAAACCCAATTTGCGCCGCTGCCAAATAAGCCAAGTCCCCAACATAAACCAATAAAAAAAGCCTGACGGCTGGTTCTGTTTAAGGTGAGGATTTGCAGGCCGAAAAGAGAAACGAGAGCAGCAGGCCAGAAATCAAAAGGTGAAAAAGCCAGTGTTCCACTGGCTCCGAAAAGAAGTGCCAGCACAGCACGTAGCCGCTGGCAATTCATTAATGAGGCTTTGTTCATCCAGATCCTATTATTGTTTATCAAGGCTAGGAACTTCAGCATCATCCGGTATTTTTACATGAACCTGAATGATCTTACGGCTATCAGACATTGCTACTTTGAAAAGATAGCCATTAATGACAATAGATTCTCCACGGGAAGGCAGATGCCCGAATGCCTGCATAACTAGCCCGCCAATGGTATCAACCTCTTCATCGCTGAAATTGGTACCGAAAACCTCGTTAAAATCTTCAATTTGAGTCAATGCCCGAACTGAATAGGAGTGTCGGCTTAAAGCACGAATATCGTTATCTTCATCATCATCGTATTCGTCTTCTATTTCACCAACAATCAGTTCAAGAATATCTTCAATTGTGACCAGACCAGAAACACCGCCAAATTCATCGATCACAATCGCCATATGATAACGTTGAGAGCGGAATTCTTTCAGCAGACGGTCAACACGTTTACTTTCCGGCACAACAACAGCTTGACGAAGCACTTTATCAATGCTGAAAGGCTCTGTATTCGTACGCATGAATGGCAGTAAATCTTTCGCCATTAATATGCCTTCGATGTGATCCTTGTCTTCACTGATGACAGGAAAGCGTGAATGGGCCGAATCGATAATAACATCCAGACATTCGTCCAGAGATTGATTGCGTTTTAAGGTAACGATCTGTGAGCGTGGGATCATAATATCCCGCACACGTTGGTCAGCAATATCCATTACCCCTTCGAGCATCTCTCGGGTATCGGGATCGATCAGGTCGTTCTGCTCTGAATCACGGATCAGTTCAACCAAATCATCACGGTTTTTCGGCTCACCGTGAAAAAGCTGATTAAGAAGCGCAAAGAAGCCTTTCTTAGGGCCAGGGCTATCGTTACTTGAAGGATGGTCGTCGCTCATGGCGTTTTAATGAAAATTCCCCATTAATAAATCGTAGAATGTAATGTTTAACATAAAAATGTCGGTCATGGTTATTCTTTTTCCATGAGATAGGGATCAGGATAACCCATTTTTTCCAGAATTTCTGTTTCCAGAGATTCCATTTCCTCTGCTTCATCGTCTTCGATATGGTCATATCCCAGAAGATGGAGGCTGCCGTGAACAACCATATGTGCCCAGTGTTCCTCGGCAGTTTTTTGTTGCTCTTCTGCCTCTTTTTCAACAACTTGACGGCAGATAATTAAATCACCCAGCAAGGGTAACTCAACTTCAGGTGGTGCTTCAAATGGGAAGGATAGCACATTGGTTGGTTTATCTTTCCCGCGATAAGTGAGGTTTAAATCGTGGCTTTCTGCCTCATCGACCAAACGAATGGTCACTTCACTTTCCGCCTGAAATTGTGGCAGAACACCTTCCAACCAGCGTTGGAACAGGGCTTCATCGGGAAGCCCTTCTGGATTTTCACATGCAATTTGCAAATCTAATATAACGGAACTCATTGTGCTTCCTGTTTGCGCTTTTCATTAAGCGCTTTTTTACGCTCTTGCTCTGCTGCTTCCCATGCTTCATAGGCGATAACAACTTTTGCAACCACCGGATGGCGGACAACGTCTTCACTATGTAAGAAGTTAAAGCTCAGTTCATCAACATCAGATAAAACTTCTACTGCATGGCTCAGACCTGATTTCTGCCCTCTTGGCAGGTCAATCTGAGTCACGTCACCCGTAATAACCGCCTTAGAATTAAAACCAATGCGGGTTAAAAACATTTTCATCTGTTCGATGGTCGTATTCTGGCTTTCGTCGAGAATAATAAAGGCGTCATTGAGGGTACGTCCACGCATATAGGCCAGTGGAGCCACTTCGATAACGTTTCTTTCGATCAGCTTCTCAACTTTTTCAAATCCCAGCATCTCAAACAGGGCATCATAAAGCGGGCGCAGATAAGGATCGACTTTCTGGCTCAGGTCACCGGGCAGGAAACCCAATTTTTCTCCGGCTTCAACCGCAGGACGGGTCAGCAGAATACGGCGGATTTCCTGACGCTCAAGTGCATCAACAGCAGCAGCGACAGCCAAATAAGTTTTCCCTGTTCCCGCTGGCCCAACCCCGAACGTGATGTCGTGGTCAAGGATATTGGCAATATATTTCGCCTGATTGGGCGTACGGGGCTTTACAACACCCCGTTTGGTTTTGATGTTCACAGCTTTGCCGTATTCAGGCACACTTTCTGCTACCTGTTCCAGTATGCGGCTTTCGGTGATAGCCAGATGAATCTGTTCAGGCTCAAGATCCGGTATCATGCCGCGTACAGGAGCGGTTTCAACATAAAGATGACGCAGGATACCCGCTGCGGCATTCACACACAGTGGTTTACCTACCAGTTTGAAACGATTATCGCGACGGTTGATTTCGATACCTAAACGGCGCTCAAGTTGTTTCAGATTGTCATCAAGTGGTCCACACAGGCTCATTAGACGTTGATTGTCTGCGGGTTCCAGAAAAATTTCTTGTGTTGCTACTTGTGGGTTGATTTGTGTCACTGATTATCTCTATGTTATGGCCTGTTAAGGTTGATAAAAGCCAACGCCGAGTTCATCTTCTTTGCGTGTACGGGCAATGACTGATTCAGGTGACTCATGGATACGAAGATCCATATCATCTTCAGTGCGGATAACTTTACCTCGCAGGGAATTGGCGTATACGTCAACAATCTCGACATCAACGAATTTGCCAATCATGTCAGGCGCACCTTCAAAGTTAACTACGCGGTTATTCTCAGTACGGCCGGAAAGTTCCATGATATTTTTGCGGGATGGGCCTTCAACGAGAATACGCTGTGTACTGCCAAGCATTGCACGGCTGAAGCTCATGGCATGTTGATTAATGCGTTGTTGGAGTAAGTACAGGCGCTGTTTTTTCTCTTCTTCACTCACGTCATCAGGCAAATCGGCCGCAGGTGTTCCTGGGCGTGCTGAGTAGACAAAGCTGAAACTCATGTCGAAATTAACATCGGCGATCAATTTCATGGTTTTTTCGAAATCATCCTGTGTTTCTCCCGGGAAACCGATGATGAAGTCAGAACTAATCAGAATATCAGGACGAGCCTTACGTAGACGGCGAATAATACCTTTGTATTCCAGCGCAGTATGGGCACGTTTCATCAGCGTCAGGATGCGGTCAGAACCGCTCTGAACCGGCAGATGCAGGTAACTGACTAACTCTGGCGTATCCTCGTAAACTGCAATGATATCATCAGTGAATTCAATTGGATGGCTGGTGGTGAAGCGAACACGGTCAATGCCATCAATAGCTGCAACCAGTCGCAGTAGTTCTGCAAATGTGCAGATATCTCCATCAAACGTTGCACCGCGATAGGCATTGACGTTTTGACCAAGCAGATTAACTTCACGCACGCCCTGTGCAGCAAGTTGAGCAATTTCAAACAGAATATCGTCACAAGGACGGCTGACTTCTTCTCCACGGGTGTAAGGAACAACACAGAATGTGCAGTACTTGTTACAGCCTTCCATAATGGAAACAAAAGCGGTTGGGCCGTCTGCACGAGGCTCTGGCAGACGGTCGAATTTTTCTATCTCAGGGAAACTGATATCAACGACCGGGCTGCGGGTGCCTTTGACATGGTTAATCATTTCAGGCAGACGATGCAGAGTTTGCGGCCCAAAGATAATATCGACACTAGGTGCACGCTGGCGAATAAAATCCCCTTCCTGAGAGGCTACGCATCCACCCACACCGATAATGACCTCGGGGTTTTTGTCTTTTAAGCCTTTCCAGCGACCAAGTTGGTGAAAGACTTTTTCCTGAGCTTTTTCACGGATTGAACAAGTATTCAGGAGTAAGATATCTGCTTCTTCGGCGACATCGGTTAACTGATAACCGTGAGTGGTTTCCAGCAGGTCGGCCATCTTGGATGAATCGTATTCATTCATCTGACAGCCCCAAGTTTTGATGTACAGTTTTTTTATCGTCGACATTTTGTGTATCCGGTGTTTCCAGTGGAATGATGCTTCAACACTGAAAAGCGCAATGTATTGCACATAGTGTATTTAGCATAATATTGTTAGCTATTGTAGTCATTTGAGGCACGAGTGACCAGACTGTAACACCGGATATTCACAGCCGGAAAGGGAAAATTCCGGTACACTATTTTAATCAACAAGTTAATCACGTGATAAGTATGAATAATCCACAACAAAAATTCGATATCCTTGTCGTGGGCGCTGGCATGATTGGTGCCGCGACAGCATTGGGATTGGCACAGGAAGGCTGGCGCGTTGCGCTATTGGAACACCAGCCGCCAGCGCCTTACGATGCAGGCAGTGAACCTGATATTCGCGTATCTGCGATTAGCTGTGCTTCCGTGGATTTATTGAAGCAATTGGGAGCGTGGAAAAATGTATTACAGATGCGCAGTGCCCCTTATCGCAAATTGGAAACGTGGGAGCAGAATGATTCCAAGGTAACTTTCGATGCCAACAGCCTTGGGTTGCCGGAGCTGGGCTATATGGTGGAAAACCGCATCTTGCAATTGGCTCTGTGGCAGGAATTTGAACGTTATCCAAACCTGACATTGTTTTGTCCTACGGTTCTGAAATCGATGCAGCGCCAACGCGAGGATAAAACATGGCGGGTAATGTTGGAAGAGGGTACGGAAATTGATGCACATCTGATTATTGGTGCAGATGGTGCCCGCTCTCAAGTTCGTCAATTGGCGAATATTGGCAGCAAAGGATGGCAGTATCGGCAGTCGTGTATGTTGATAACGGTTAAGACTGAACAACCCCAACAGGATACAACATGGCAGCAGTTTTTTCCTTCTGGCCCCAGAGCTTTTTTGCCGCTGTTTGATCAGTGGGCTTCATTGGTTTGGTATGATTCTCCTGCACGTATTCGTCAATTGCAATCAATGACGATGGTACAACTTGAGCGAGAAATTTCTAAGGCATTTCCTGCCCGTTTGGGTAAAGTCGCTCCGATTGCCGCAGGTTCATTTCCTTTGGTTCGCCATCATGCCAGCCATTATGTGCAAGATGGATTGGTGTTACTGGGTGATGCAGCTCATACCATTAATCCGCTGGCAGGGCAGGGCGTGAATTTGGGGTATAGAGATGTTGATGTTTTGCTCAAGGTACTTACTGATGCCAAAGAATTGCTGGAAGATTGGCATTCTCAGGCAGTTTTGATGCGTTATCAGCGCCGTAGGATGCCGGATAATTTGGTGATGCAAGCCGGGATGGATCTTTTCCACACTGCATTCAGCAATGATTTGCCGGGACTGAAAACAGTGCGCAATTTGACACTGATGGTGGCACAACGTTCAGGTGTTATGAAAAATCTCGCACTGAAATATGCTTTGGGTTTGTGAGTGGCGTTTATTTTTAACAAATTAAATCAATAGCTAGATGGATAAACTACACAGGATGAGTCTTAAATCTAAACCAGCCCCTTAAGGGGCTGGTTTAGTTGGTTTGATAAGAATATCAGCGGGAATCCCGAACATGCAGTGTAAATTCCGGATCATAGTTAATGTTAGGTTACGCTTACGATTTAGGACCTCATATACACGGTTGGCTTTTCCAATCGCAGGTTCCAGATCTTTAATGGTTAACCCTGATAGCTCCATTCTGTACTTAATTGCCTCAATCGGATCTGGTGGATCTATTGGATAATGTTCTGCTTCATAAGCTTCAATCAGCAGCACCATAACTTCCATGTAATCAAATTCAGGAGTCCCTATTTCAGGTTGATTATTGAACAGTGGTGCAATGGCTTTTAGTGCTTCTTGATAATCTTGTTCTGTTCTAATAGGTTTAATGTTCATTGTTCACTCCGGCTCTACGGTGTTGGCATCTATGGCATCGTATTATTTGTGTGTGCCGACGAATTTCACATATACCCAACCTGCGGGATAAAATATGGAAACTATCAGGCGATAATCATTCCCCTTGATATTGAATACCACGCGATTATTTTTCAGGATACTCGCATTGCGGTATTGAGTTTTAATTTCAGCAGGTGTTTTCCAAGAGGCTTTTTTGGCTTCATCATACCAAGCTCTTAGTGGTTGTTCTGCATCGGGGTGCTTTTCCCAAAAAGTCTTGAGTGATGCAACGGATATTATTTTCATAAAGAGATGTAAGTCCCAATTTGGGACTCGTGCAAGTAATCTACTACAGCATATTGCTGATAGAGGATCGTGGTTCAAATTTGTGTATTACTGAAATTCTGGTGGGTTGTTGAGTTGAGTGAGTTTGTAGATGTTAGATAGCTGGTTAGTTGTTTTGGTATTAAAGTGATTTTTAATAAGATGGCATCTTGGTAAGAATTAACAGATATGGCTGGGGTACCTGGATTCGAACCAGGGCATGCCAGGATCAAAACCTGGTGCCTTACCGCTTGGCGATACCCCAATTGGGTTTGAAAATGAATGGTGGCTACGACGGGAATCGAACCTGTGACCCCAGCATTATGAGTGCTGTGCTCTAACCAGCTGAGCTACGTAGCCGTTTACAATGATCGTAAAATTTATGGTGATTTTCAGAAACATGGCTGGGGTACCAGGATTCGAACCTGGGAATGCCGGAATCAGAATCCGGTGCCTTACCGCTTGGCGATACCCCAATTGGATTTGAAAATGAATGGTGGCTACGACGGGAATCGAACCTGTGACCCCAGCATTATGAGTGCTGTGCTCTAACCAGCTGAGCTACGTAGCCATTTACGATAATCGTAAGATTTGTGATAACGTTCAGTGATATGGCTGGGGTACCTGGATTCGAACCAGGGTATGCCAGGATCAAAACCTGGTGCCTTACCGCTTGGCGATACCCCACCTGAGTGTTATCACTACAGCCTTTATTGTTCTCAAACTGTTTTAATCTAACGCTATATCGTTTTAGTCATACTGCTGTTTCAGTTGTATGGCTGGGGTACCTGGATTCGAACCAGGGCATGCCAGGATCAAAACCTGGTGCCTTACCGC
>NZ_LFCV01000025.1 GCF_001037465.1 Xenorhabdus khoisanae | reverse complement strand
ACAAGCATTGATAAAATTAAACGTGATAATTCATCTCCAGAATAAAAAACATAATCATAAATTTTATTTACAATTTTATGAACTTATTTTCTAATAATTTAAAATTTATTAGCTGTAATCGTCTTTTATCCATTTTTTTACACACTTAAAAAGCAAAGGCATGTTATGAGCCAGGCATTACAAAATTTAATTAACTTAATACATCTGGAAAAGATAGAAGAGGGAATTTACCGAGGGCAAAGCGAGGATTTGGGATTTCCTCAAGTTTTTGGCGGACAAGTGATAGGCCAAGCGCTATATGCAGCAAAGCAAACCGTTACTGATGATAGAATGATTCACTCCTTCCATAGCTATTTTTTACGCCCGGGAGATAGCAGTAAGCCGATCGTTTATGATGTCGAAATATTGCGTGATGGGAAAAGTTTTAGTGCTCGTCGTGTCAGTGCAATACAATATGGTCACCCTATTTTCTATATGACGGTCTCTTTCCAAAGCCATGAAGAAAGTTTTGAACACCAGAACACCATGCCTGTCGTTCCCCCTCCAGAAGAGTTAGAATCCCAAGAAGAATTAGCAAAAAAAATGGCTGACTCACTTCCCGCCAAACTAAAAAATGCTTTTTCTACACCACCTCTGGAAATGAAAATAATCAAACCTCATATCTTACCTAATCATTCCCCCAAAGCCCCTGTTCGTTATGTTTGGTTCCGCAGTAATGGGAAAATGCCGGAAGATCCATTCATTCACAGCTGCTTACTGGGATATGCTTCAGACTTCAATTTCCTACCGACATCATTACAACCCCATGGCGTAGAATTTATGGGACGTAATATGCAAGTAGCCACAATTGACCATTCAATGTGGTATCACCGCCCTTTTAGTATGAATGATTGGTTGCTCTATGCGATCGAAAGTCCATCAGCATCAGGAGCTCGTGGTTTTGTGCGCGGGCATATTTATACCCGTCAAGGTGTCCTCATCGCTTCTACGGTTCAAGAAGGAGTAATCAGAAAGCTGTAATGAATTAAATTGCCGTAATAACAGAAATAAGTGCTGTGTCATTGGAACATTGCCCCGTTATTACGGCACGGCCCACAGTGTTCAAGGAAGAAAAAGTATGATCAGTTATACGCGCTTTCACCATGTGAAGTAATATCCAACCCTTCCCTTTCTGATTCAATACTAATGCGTAATCCAACCAGTTTATCGGCAATCTTAAATGAAATATAAGCAGCTAACGATGACCAAATAATACAAACTAATATACTAACCATCTGAATACCGAACTGCCGTAGCATTGTCATTCCCTCAGGGAATCCTGTTCCACCTAAAATGGACGCGGTAAAAATACTGGTCAACAAACAACCAACGATACCACATACTCCATGCACACCAAAAACATCACAGACATCATCTGCACGCAACCACCGTTTCAGTATGACCACTCCCCACAAACCAGCAACACCCGCAATCAGTCCCATAATCAGCGCACCACCGATACCAACCGTTGCTGCGGCAGGCGTAATTACCACTAAACCTGAAATACACCCGGAACATGCCCCCAAGAGCGAAGGTTTTTGACGAAATAACCACTCAGAAATCACCCATGACAATACTGCCCCCGCTGTTGCTATCACGGTATTCACGAGAGCCAATGCTGCAATGGCATTTACTGCACCAGCAGAACCTACATTGAACCCAAACCAACCGATATAAAGGATCGCTGTTCCAATAAAAGTCATTGGTAAGTTGTGAGGTTTAAACGCTTCTCGTCCAAATCCTGAACGTTTTCCTAGTAAATAAGCGCCAACCAACCCTGCTGCTGCCGCATTAATATGAACGACCGTCCCACCAGCAAAATCCAAAGCGCCATCTTCAGCAAGCCAACCTCCTCCCCACACCATATGTGCTATCGGAATATACGATACCGTCAGCCATAACACGCTAAAAATCAATAATGCTGAAAAACGGATTCTCTCGCATAAAGCGCCCACCACCAAAGCAACAGTGATACAAGCAAATGCACCTTGGAAAACAACATGAATTAATTTATAGAATCCTCCATTCAGGTCAGCTATAGATATATTTTTCAGCATGACTTGATCTAATCCCCCCCAAAAACGGTTACCTGCCTCAAAAGTCATGCTGTAACCGTAGACAACCCAAAGCACACAAACTAATGAAAAACTAACAATCACCTGTGACATCAATGACAAAACATTTTTGCGGCGCAATAGCCCTCCATAGAACAGAGCAATTCCAGGTATTGTCATAAAAAGTACCAGTACAGTATTTATAAACATAAATACTGTATCAGCCTTATCGAGCGTTTTTTCCGCAGCAAAAGCAAATGAAGGAAAACTGACTGCAAGGCCAACTATGGATAAGAGTTTCTTGTTCATTTTTTCTCCTCCTATTTACAGTGCTGAGTCATTCGTTTCACCCGTCCTGATACGAACGGCATGCTGTAACTCAAAGATAAAAATCTTTCCGTCCCCCATTTTCCCCGTGAATGCAGCCTGCTGAATAATATCGACAATTTCCTCAACCCGTTCATCATTGATAGCAATATCAATCTTAACTTTGGGCAAAAAGTTAACGTTATATTCAGCTCCTCGATAAAGCTCAGAATGACCTTTTTGGCGTCCAAATCCCTTTACTTCTGTGATAGTCATACCTTGCACCCCTATATCAGCAAGCGCTTCTCTCACTTCGTCCAGCTTAAATGGCTTGATGATGATGGTGATTAACTTCATATTTCCCCCACTTTTTGCTGTATTTGTATTTGCTGTGTTTACACAGAGGTTATTTGCAAGGGATATGCCAAAAGTTAAAAGTAATATTTAATCAACATATTACTGAAGAGGATCTCTAAGGAAGGGATAAGAAAAGGGGAGCAGCAAACATATCCGCTCCCCATATGCACATTAAGCGTGCACAGTCTCATTCAAGGTTTCACCAACCTGTTGGAGTTGGTACATTTGATAATAGCGTCCACGCTGTGCTAATAGCTGTTGGTGCCGTCCTTGTTCGACGATTGCACCACGATGCAGCACAAGTATGGAATCAGCTTCAATAATGGTTGAAAGACGGTGAGCAATAACTACCAGCGTTGTTTGTTTACGGATTATCCCTAGCGCTTTCTGCACTGATTGTTCCGTTCCCGAATCAATATTGGCTGTTGCCTCATCCAAAATAAGGATCTGTGGCGTTTGCACCAGAACCCTGGCCATTGCCAATAACTGTTTTTGCCCTGCGGAAAGGGTATTTCCTTGTTCTCCCAATACTGAATTCAAACCATCTGGTAAGCTATGGACAAATTCAGCTAATTGAACCATTTCCAGCACTTCCCAAATTTTCTCTTCACTAATATCCCGCCCTAACGTGATATTGTCGAAAAATGAAGCAGCCAGAACCACAGGATCTTGCTGTACCATTGCCACACCATTACGTAATACAGCATGAGAAAGCGAAGATACCGGACGCCCATCAAGATAAATTTCACCGTCTTGCCACGGATAGTACCCCATAATCAAATTCGCCAGAGTACTTTTACCGCTTCCCGTATGCCCAACCAAAGCCACGAATCCATGTGGGGGAACATGTAGGTTAATATCACTCAAGACACGCTTGTCACTTCGATAGGCAAAATTCAGATTTTCAATATCAATCCTTCCACTAGCCAAGGTTTCCAAATCATCCCCATACTTCTGCAGGGGGCTATCCATAAGTTCAAAAACCCGCTCTCCTGAAACTATAGCTTGCTGTAATACTGATTGTTGTGCAGTCAACTCAATCAAAGGTTCATTCAATCGGCCAAGATAGTTGATAAAGGCGTACAATACTCCTACACCGATGATTTCGGATCCTTTCAGCCCAAACAGAAAAAGCAAACCGCACAATACTGCGGTAGAAAAAAAGCTCAATAATGGCCTCAATAAAATGCCATCTAACCGTAATGCCTGCATACGAGCTTGATAATGCGCTCGGTTGGTAGCCAGCATTTTTTCACCAAAACGTGCTTGCTGACGAAATTGCTGAATTACGGTCATTCCATTAATGACTTCATTAAAACCATCATTAATGTCAGCCAAGTAGCCACGAACCCTTCTCACAATTGGAGTACTGAAGCGCTGATAAATTACCATTACCAGCAATACAGCCGGAAATATGACTATCGCAACACACGCCATGCGCCAATCCAGAATAAACATAGCTATCAGCATAGCGCCAATCAATGCAATGCTGCGAAATACAGTAGGGATCACATTTACAAACAGATCATTAATAACTTCAGTATCATTTGTTACACGAGATATCAATTGACCCACAGGTTGAGTATCGAAAGCACTTAATGGCTGACGTAATGCCGAGTTCATAACATCAGTACGAAGTTGCTGTACTATTCCCACTGATGCCTGATTAAAAAATAAAGTCTGATAATAATGCAAGGCAGCCGAAACAAGTTGTAAGACTAAAAATACGGCGGCAAGACTAATGACTATATCAAGCGGCAAGTTTCCCGTTGCGACCATGTTGTCGATAAAATAGCTTACAAGCAGTGGCCCGCTCACTTCTGCCAATGCGGCAATCCATAACATCAGTACAGCAATTAGCATTGGTTTTCGATAATTTTTACTGTAAGAGAGCAAGCGCCTTAATGATGGCCAGAGCTTGCGCATATGAGTATTAGTCATTTTCCCCATCCAATGCGGCTTCTAATTGTTGGTAATGGTACATATCAAAATACCAACCTGATTGAGCGATAAGTTGCTTATGCCGCCCCTGTTGCGCAATCGTGCCATGTTGCATAACCAAAATATTATCTGCTTCCGTTAATGCAGACAGCCGGTGTGCACTGATGATAATGGAGCGATGCTGCCGCCATTGGCTGAGATTTTTCATGATTTGATGTTCTGTATGCCCATCGACCGCCGACAAGGCATCATCAAGAATCAAGATCTCAGTATCCAACAACAAGGCTCTTGCGATGGATATACGCTGTTTTTGCCCACCAGAAAGCATGACGCCACGTTCACCCACTTCAGTCTGATAACCTTGAGGCAATCGCAAAATATCATCATGTACATTTGCCAAACGAGCAACTTCTTCTATTTGTTCTTGGGTTGCATCTGGCCGCCCTAATGCAATATTGCCTGCAACCGTGTCTGAAAACAGAAAAGGCGTCTGGTTAACAATAGCCAATCGTGAACACCACTCTTCCATTCTGAGAGAAGAGATATTCTGAGATTGAAAAAGAATTTCTCCATCGGTGACATCAAATTGTCGCTGTAATAAAGCCAGCAAAGTACTCTTTCCTGCACCCGTTGGGCCACACAACCCTAGTAGTTGTCCAGGTTTCAGCTTGAAATGGATATTCCCTAAGACAGGCTTATCATTTTTGGGATAAATAAAAGAGTTAATATTTGCTTGCAAGGTTCCCCTGCCTGGAAATAAAGACAAAGCGCCATCTTCAATCACCAGAGGTTCCCGCAACAGACTGCGGATACGTGTATACGCAGCACTGCCTCTTTCAACAATGTTAAACATCCACGCTAATGCCAGCATTGGCCAAATCATCAATCCCAGATACATAACAAAGCTGGTCAGTTCACCAAGGGTCATGGAACCATGCACAACCATCCAGCTTCCTCCCCCTACAGCCAAGAGGTTTGCAACAGCAATGGCGATAAAAATCGTGGGGTCAAAACGTGCATCCACACGTGCTACATGCATATTTTTACGCCCAGCATCAGTAGCCACTTCTTCAAACTGATTGGATTGCAGCTTTTCCAAACCAAACGCTTTTATCATGCGAATGCTGGTTAAGCTTTCTTGTGCGTGGTTATTCAGAGCAGAGAATGCACCTTGCGCAGATTTAAAACGGTGATGAAGCTGATCGCCATAATGCTTAATTGCAAATGCCATGATAGGCATGGGCAGTAGTGATAATAACGTTAGTTGCCAACTGATTTGCACACTCATTACGATTAGGACAGCACATCCCATCACTAACGCATCAACTAAAGTAAGTACTCCCTCACCTGCCGCAAAAACAACTCTATCAACATCGTTTGTTGCGCGAGCCATAAGGTCGCCTGTTCGATGACGCAAATAAAACTCAGGATTTTGGCTACTCAGTCGCAGATAGAAATCACTGCGCAATTTAACTGCCAGCCGATAAGAGGCCCCAAACAGCCATACACGCCAGACATACCTCAATCCATAGATTGCCACCGCGATCAGCATCATCAGCCCCAACCAAATTAGCAGCTGGCTGGATGACATTGTTTTTGCACTAATGCCGTCAACAATAATTCCAACCAATCGTGGAGGAATCAGCTGTAGCACCGCAATTATGATGAGAAAAACAACAGCGCCTAAATAACGCCGCCATTCACTAATAAAATACCAGCTTAATTGTGAAAATAATCTCACACACCTATTCCCAAGGTAAAAAATGAAAGAATTGACGTCTGCCTACCAAAGGCGACTTCATATTACTGAATCTGGTATCGGCAACGCCGTTGTATATTTTATCTTCTCCATAGCAAAGTTGGAACTTACATCAATCAAACCAGAAATCCCATTCACCATGCGTTTATAGAATCGATCATAGCTTTTCATATCAACAACTTCTACATGCATTAGGTAGTCATATTCGCCTGCCATGCGATAAAATGTTAAAACTTCCGGCATCTCTCTGATAAAAGACACAAATTGTTCATACCACTCACTGTTATGTTGCTGAGTCTTAATCATCACTATCACAGTCAGACTAAGCCCAAGTTTAGCGCCATTTATCAATGCCACTTTTCCAACAATATATCCTTCATCTTCAAGTCGTTTAAGCCGTTTCCAACAAGGTGTGGAAGTCAGATTAACAGCTTCAGCCAGCGCATTAAGGGATAGACTACAGTCCTGTTGAAGCAGTCCCAGTAGCTTACGATCTATTTTATCTAGCATATCTAAATCCTGTAGAAATATTTCCCAAATATAACGGATAATCTCAGAAAAATAATAATCTATTTCTCTAAATGTAAGGGTAATCTATATATCACTACGGTATTATTATTCAGGGTCAATTTTATGTCGTCTTTATGGGCTAAAAATGCCATAAGAGCTATCCAGGCTGATTATCAACGCAGCGCAGATACACATCTGATACGTCTCAACCTCCCCATGTTTTCGGATATCCACCTTTACCTTAAAGATGAGAGTACTCATCCTACAGGTAGCCTAAAACACCGGCTTGCACGCTCCCTATTCCTTTATGCACTCACTAATGGCTGGATTAAGGAAGGAACTCCAATTATTGAAGCTTCATCCGGCAGTACCGCTGTTTCGGAAGCTTACTTTGCCCGATTACTCGGTTTGCCTTTTATTGCTGTAATGCCTTCCTGTACAGCTAAACGCAAAATTCAGGAAATTGAGTTCTACGGTGGTAAATGCCATTTTGTGGAACATTCAGCTATGATTTATCAGGAGTCAGAACGTCTGGCAAAAGAGCTAAATGGTCATTTCATGGATCAATTTACCTATGCCGAACGAGCTACTGATTGGCGGGGCAACAATAACATTGCAGAAAGCATTTTCCGTCACATGAAACTGGAGCCATTTCCTGAACCGACTTACATCGTTATGAGTGCAGGAACAGGTGGTACATCAGCAACACTTGGCCGCTATATCCGCTATCAGGGACATGACACTAAATTAATCGTTGTTGATCCAGAAAACTCCGTTTTCTACGATTGTTACCGCCAGAATCGCCGTGATCTTCTTGGAACTACTGGCAGTAAAATCGAAGGTATTGGCCGCCCACGCGTAGAACCTTCTTTTATTCCTACTGTTATTGATGACATGATCCAAGTTCCTGACTCTGCGACTATTGCTACCATTTATTGGCTTGAAAAATTACTTGGTAGAAAAACGGGAGCATCAACAGGAACCAACGTTTGGGGTGCTTTGCAGCTCGCCAAACAAATGCATGACAACAATCAACAGGGAGCAATTGTGACATTACTCTGTGATAGCGGAGAACGTTATCTCGATACGTATTACAACCCAGAATGGGTTCACAATAATATCGGTGATCTCACACAGTATCGAACACAACTACCCAAGTTAAACGGTTATGAGTAACATATCTCCTTCAATTTACAGAGGTAGGTATCATGAAACGAGCCGTTGTTGTATTCAGTGGTGGGCAAGATTCCACCACTTGTTTAATTCAGGCACTCCGTCAATATGACGAAGTTCACTGTGTCACTTTTGATTATGGGCAGCGTCACCGTGCTGAAATTGATGTAGCTTGTCGTATCAGCGAAGAATTAGGCGCGGCTGCCCACAAGGTACTGGATGTTACTTTACTTAATGAGCTCGCAATCAGCAGCCTGACGAGAGATAACATTCCCGTGCCAGATTTCAGTGAAAGTGAAAAAAATGGCCTCCCAAATACTTTTGTGCCTGGTCGTAACATTCTGTTTTTAACTCTGGCGGCAATTTATGCCTATCAAGTCGAAGCTGAAGCGGTTATTACGGGTGTTTGTGAAACTGATTTTTCGGGCTATCCAGATTGCCGTGACGAATTTGTCAAAGCACTAAATAAAGCGGTCAGCCTTGGTATCGCCCGTGATATCCGTTTCGAAACGCCCCTAATGTGGTTAAACAAAGCTGAAACTTGGGCACTGGCTGATTATTATGAAAAACTGGATTTCGTCCGTAACCAAACTCTCACTTGTTATAACGGTATTCAAGGTGATGGATGCGGTGAATGTGCTGCTTGCCATCTCCGGGCCAAGGGATTAGGTTATTATTTAAACAACGCCCAATCCACTATGGCAGATATGAAATCTAAAACACATCTGAGTTAATCAAACTGCTTTGTTTAATTAACACTTATCAGCGAGAGGTTCATGGAACCTCTCATTTCGCTGTTTTATCTCTTATAAGACTCCATTTTTTCTCGTAACTCACCTTCTAAAACAAGCGCTTTTTGAGTTTTCAAATCAATACAGACAAATGTGGTTAAGGCATCAGCAATCACTTTATTATCACTCCTGCGTATAATTTCCTGAAAAAATACGCCGCTTCTATTACCCAGTTCCCGCATGGAAGAGTTTACTTCCAGCTCATCTGTAACCACTGCTGGATGACGATAATTAATATTGATATTTACCACAATAAAACCAATATTCTTACTGTTTAGCCATTCCAAAGTGTCATCTTCAGTCAGCAAATCCCAGCGTGCTGCTTCCATAAATTCCAAATAACGTGCGTTGTTAACATGCTGGAAAATATCAATATGGTAGCCCCTGACTTTTATAATCGTGCTCATTGCTATGTTTTCCTTTAAACTCATCCGACCAGACAATATTTAACAATAGCAAAACAATTTAACTACAATAGTGTTTAATGAATTATTCTTGATCGGCATCACAGCCCTCTTGATAAACTTACAATGTAAAATTATTAAGCCATTACAAGAGGGCTTAACACTCAGTAAGTTAATTTACTTCTATTCTTTTCCATAAACATAGGCCCAATACCTTGAACTTCCTGTAATTGTTCTATTGCCGTAAACGGGCCATATTTTTCACGATATTCAATAATCGCCTGTGCTTTTTTAGTACCAATGCCGTTGAGCTCTTTAGCGAACTCTTCAGCACTTGCCGTATTGATGTTAAGAATTCCTTTTCCTTGTATTTGCTGGCTTGAACCTTGTTTTCCTTCCTCTTGCGATTCATTATTCCCAATGGCAGTTTTCTGCTGGCTAACGGGTTGTTTCACTACTTTATCGGTAGATTCATTCACGGTGCCGGCATGAGATAACGGTATATTGATACACAAAGCCATAACGAGCGAACTGAATAATATCCTTAAATATTTCATATAAATTCCTCCATGTTTTGTTGACGCAGGAGAGATTGCCATAACAATATTTCCAGACAATAGGCAAGATTTAAATATGCGAAAGGCCACGAAAGTGGCCTTTAAAAATTACTATTTTGCAAAAACAGCTGCGAGTAACTTCGCAATTTTATTCGATTTGCCCCAGCTTAATATCTGCATCATCACGCAAATTAATTATTAGTGATTCCAGCATGACATTACCTGTTTGATACTGATAAGCCGACATATATTGTTTAATCTGCTCATCTGTAATAGGCCCTGGAACAACTTTATCCAATTGGATAAACACTGCGTTACCAAGCCCATCTTGAGCTAATCCATATTCAGCCTTACCATCTTTAGGATGAGGCAGAGTGAATGCCACATCGGTAGCCTGATCGTTTTGTGATATGCGTTTTATCACAGTAGGTTCAGCAAACTGAATTCCTGCTGCTTTCAATGCCTGCTCACCTTTACCTTCTTTCAGCGCAGCCAACAATTTTTCACTCTCAACCTGAAGTTGTTTCTCCGCTTTTTGGCGCTTCACCAGCTCAGCGACTTCAGTTTTAGCTTGCTCGAATGGCTGAACTGTTTCAGGTTTAACATCATCAACACGCACAATAAAGGCTCTGTCACCCTCAACAGAAATGACATCAGAGTTAATACCTGTTGTCCCTTTATCATCAATCAAATTGCCAGAGAAAATAGCCTGAACAACTTGACTGAAATTAATATCGGCCGGGATATGGTCACGATCAAACCAGTCAGTGGTTACAGCCTGATAACCTGCTGCTTTCTCTGCTGCTGCCAAAGATTCGTTATCATTGGCTGCGGCATCACTTACTTTTCTCTGTAACGCATAAAATGCATCAACCGCTTTTTCCTGCTTAACGATTTTTTCTATTTCCGGACGGATATCCTCCAATGATTTGACAACCTGAGGATTGATATCGTCCAAACGGAAAATCGCATATCCATTGGATAATTTAATGACACCAGAAAGCTGCCCTTTCTGTGTCAGATTGGCTGATTTAATCTCATTAGGCAGGGAGCTTTCCTCCATCCAACCGAGATCACCACCCTTTTGAGCAGAAAATTTATCTGTCGATTTTTCGGATGCCAATTGACTGAAATCAGCCCCTTTACTTAATTCATCCAAAACCGATTTAGCATCAGAGTCTGAAGTCAATTGAATAAAGCTGTACTTCTTCTGTTCAGACTTAGTGTATTTTGACAGATTGTTTTGATAATACTTTTCAATATCAGCATCAGATACGGTGACATTTTTCAGCTCATCCGCAGCATCCATTTTGATGTAGCTGATTTTTACTTTTTCTGGCACAGTGAAATGTTTGCTGTTCGCAGTATAGTAGTTTTTCAGCTCTTCATCGGTGACTTTTTGCTGTGCTTCAATTGATTTCAATTCAAGAGTTGCAAAACGTACTGTTCTTTCTTGAAAAAGAAGCGCAATTTCTTCTTTGACTTCTGTCGGTAATGCAATTTCAGAACCTATTAACACCTGCTCTAATTGGCGATTAATCAGCTCTTGACGAACCTGCTCAGCAAAGACATCAGGGCTCATATTTGAACGAGCCAGCCAATTCAAATAATCCTGATATTTGTTGTTATCAAACTTGCCGTCGGTTTGAAGAAAAGGTAGGTTACGTATCTCCTGTGTGACTTGCTCATCACTTGCTGATAAACCCAGCTTATGCGCGTATTGTTCAATCAAGGTGGCATTGATGAGACGATCTAATGATTGGCGTCTAAGCTGTTGTACGGCCTGTTCATTACTCAGCAAAGTTGAGAATCCATCTCCCAGCCTCTCTTGCATAGCATTTTTTTCTTGTTGGAATGCTTGCTCCAGTTGAGCACGACTAATACTTTGACCATTCACCTTGGCAGCATAGCTACCATTTTCGCCTGACAGGTAGCCTGTTAGCCCCGTCACCAGAAAGGTCAAAATAATTAGAGCCAACACAATTTTAAGCACAGGGCCATTTGCCGCCGTGCGTAGGTTGTCCATCATAAAGACGTAAAACTCCGCTTTAGTGAAAAAGAAACTGTCATATTACGACAATTCAAACGCTAAGAGAAAAAAAGCGCACCAATTGATTGATGCGCTTATATTCTAACCTATCAACATTGCCTAGTCAGTTTAAGTTTACTGCTATGGCAAAGGCGAGGAGCAAGTTTCTCACTCATTAGCCGTTGACAGCATCTTTCAACCCCTTTCCAGAACGGAAAGCAGGTACTTTTGCTGCTGCAATTTTGATTTCCTTGCCTGTCTGAGGGTTACGTCCCGTACGAGCTGCACGCTCACGCACAGTAAACGTACCGAACCCTACCAAAGCGACATCATCACCGTCTTTCAATGCATCAGATACTGAAGAAATGAATGCATCTACTACACGTCCGGCTGCTGCCTTAGAAATATTCACATCAGCAGCAATTTTGTCGATCAGTTGTGACTTATTCACTCTTATCATCCCCATTTAGTTTTACTAATGTAACAAAAACCGATTTATAACGGATAACGCGACAGTCATGCCGTCATATCAATCCTTTCCAGTATTAGCAAGAAATCATGGAACAGCAAAATATTTAATCAGATAATTAGACTAAACTAACTTAATGACACAAAAAAAGCTGGCAAGTCTCAATTTACTTGCCAGCCTATATTTTATATACAGTTCTTGAGTTAGTTCACTATTTTTATACTATTTTAGTGATACCACTTCTGCACCAAATGCTGGCTCCTGCAAAGCGATAGCTAAAACATCTTCTATACGCTTAACAGGATGGATTTCCAAATCTTGGATCACGTTCTGTGGGATTTCTTCCAGATCTCGTTTATTTTCATCTGGAATTATGACGGTTTTCACTCCCCCACGATGCGCTGCCAGTAATTTCTCTTTCAAACCACCAATTGGCAGAACTAAACCGCGTAAAGTAATTTCACCCGTCATCGCCACAGCAGCACGAACAGGATTACCTGTCAGGCAAGAAACCAATGCTGTGCACATGGCAATACCCGCACTCGGGCCATCTTTTGGCGTCGCACCTTCAGGTACGTGGACGTGAATATCACGTTTTTCATGGAAATCAGAACTGATGCCCAGCTTATCTGCACGAGCCCGAACCACTGTCAATGCTGCCTGAATGGATTCCTGCATCACTTCACCTAATGAACCGGTATAGGTCAATTTACCTTTACCCGGCACACTGGCTGTTTCAACCGTCAGCAGATCACCACCGACTTCTGTCCATGCAAGACCTGTTACCTGACCAACACGGTTTTCTGTATCAGCACGACCGTAATCAACACGCTGCACTCCCAGATAATCTTTCAAGTTACCTGCATTGATTTCAATGTGCTTAAGCTTCTTATCCATCAATAATGCTTTAACGGCCTTACGACACAATTTAGAGATTTCACGTTCCAGACTACGAACGCCAGCCTCACGGGTGTAATAACGGATAATACCGAGGATTGCACCGTCATCAATGGTTAACTCGCCTTTTTTCAAGGCATTGCGCTCAGTCTGTTTTGGCAGAAGATGGCGCTTGGCAATGTTCAGTTTTTCGTCTTCTGTATAACCGGACAGACGAATGACTTCCATACGATCCAGCAATGGAGCAGGAATATTCATGGAGTTGGACGTTGCCACGAACATAACATCAGACAGATCATAATCCACTTCAAGGTAATGATCGTTAAACGCCACATTCTGCTCAGGATCAAGCACTTCCAACAAGGCTGAAGCCGGATCACCACGCATGTCAGATGACATTTTGTCGATCTCATCCAACAAGAACAGTGGATTTTTCACCCCAATTTTGGACATTTTCTGAATTAATTTGCCCGGCATGGAGCCAATATAGGTACGGCGATGCCCACGGATTTCTGCTTCATCACGCACGCCACCCAATGCCATACGCACATATTTGCGTCCGGTTGCCCGTGCAATGGAACGACCCAATGAGGTTTTACCAACACCCGGAGGCCCAACCAAGCAAAGTATTGGCCCCTTGAGCTTGCTGACACGGCTTTGTACTGCGAGATATTCAAGAATACGCTCTTTGACGCGCTCAAGACCATAATGGTCTATATCCAGTACTTCCTGAGCTTTTACTAAATCTTTTTTGACCTTGCTGCGTGCAACCCAAGGGACTTGCACCATCCAGTCAATATAACTACGTACAACCGTTGCTTCTGCCGACATTGGAGACATCATTTTTAATTTCTGCAATTCAGCTTCTGCTTTTTCGCGCGCCTCTTTTGGCATTTTCGCATCTTCGATCTTGCGCTTTAGCGTCTCATATTCATCAGGTGCATCATCCATCTCACCTAATTCTTTCTGGATCGCTTTCATTTGCTCATTCAGGTAGTACTCGCGCTGGCTTTTTTCCATCTGTTTTTTAACGCGATTGCGGATGCGCTTTTCTACCTGTAGAAGATCGATTTCTGATTCCATCATTGCGATCAGATATTCAATGCGCTCAACAACGTCAGACATTTCTAAAACAGCCTGCTTGTCATTGATTTTCAAAGGCATATGTGCAGCGATGGTATCTGCCAATTTTGCTGCATCTTCAATACTGTGCAACGATGTCAATACTTCTGGCGGGATCTTTTTATTCAGTTTGACATAGCCTTCAAACTGATTGATAGCGGTTCTTACCAGAACTTCTTGTTCACGTTCATCAACGTCAGGGGATTCAAGATATTCAACTTTCGCATAAAAATACTCGCTATTATCCGTCAATGTAGTAATGCGAGCACGCTGCAAACCTTCAACCAGAACTTTTACGGTTCCGTCTGGCAATTTTAACATCTGTAAAACAGAAGCCACTGTACCTACGGAGAAAAGATCATTGACTCCCGGCTCATCAGTAGATGCTTCTTTTTGCGCGACCAGCATGACCTGTTTGTCATGATCCATTGCTGCTTCCAGGCAATGAATCGACTTCTCACGCCCAACAAACAGAGGGATCACCATATGTGGGTAAACCACTACATCGCGCAAAGGCAATACAGGGATTTCTATGCGTTCGGAACGCTCAGGATTCATAGAGCTCTCTCTTCATTTATACCCTTCACCTTTCAAGCTGCCTCTTTGCTAGCTGCGTTCACTTACCCCGGTCACACAATTAGTTATGCTCTCTGGGATTTATTTACCTGCCACCACGGTGCAACTCAAAATCTATTGGGTACAGCTTTCGCCAGTTTTTAGGAATCTCGTGAAACACGGTTTTCACGAGTTTCACTTCAAAGAATACAAAATATATGGGGACAAGAATCTGACATTCAATAGCCTATATCTGCAAAAAACAAAATGAGGGAAAATCCCTCATTTTTGTTTTTTCAATGCGTATTGATAATCGGCATTCCCTACCCTATTTTCTTCACTCACCAGAAACTTGGGCATCCGGCTTGCAATATATCAATAATGGTGCGGATTTCTCTTCAACAACCGATTCATCAACGACCACTTTCTCTATGTGTTCCATTGATGGCAGGTCATACATTGTATCCAGCAAAACACTTTCAACAATTGAACGAAGACCACGAGCACCCGTTTTACGCGCCATTGCCTTTTTCGCGATGGCAGTCAGTGCTTCTTTTCTGAACTCCAGTTCAACACCTTCCAGATTAAACAGAGCCTGATACTGTTTAGTCAACGCATTTTTTGGCTCTTGCAGGATCTGAATCAGTGCTTCTTCATTGAGTTCAGTCAGTGTCGCCACAACCGGCAAACGACCAATGAATTCAGGAATTAAACCAAACTTGATCAAATCTTCCGGCTGAACCTGAGACAGCAACTCACCTTCTGTTGCTTTCTCCGATTCACCTCTAACTGTAGCACTAAAACCAATACCTGAACTGACATTCAAACGCTGGCTGACAACTTTGTCCAAACCTGCAAACGCACCACCGCAGATAAACAAGATCTTTGAAGTATCAACCTGCAAAAATTCTTGTTGTGGATGCTTACGGCCACCTTGAGGCGGAACCGCTGCGACAGTACCTTCTATCAGTTTTAATAAGGCCTGCTGAACCCCTTCACCGGATACGTCACGAGTAATTGAAGGATTGTCAGATTTACGAGAAATCTTATCTATTTCATCAATATAAACGATACCACGTTGTGCTTTCTGCACGTCGTAGTCGCATTTTTGCAGAAGTTTCTGGATAATATTTTCTACGTCTTCCCCGACATAACCTGCTTCAGTCAATGTCGTGGCGTCAGCCATAGTAAATGGTACATCCAAATAGCGGGCAAGTGTCTCAGCCAGCAGAGTTTTACCGCTACCTGTCGGGCCAACCAGCAAAATGTTGCTTTTGCCTAATTCCACACCATTATTGTTATCCCCATTACGCAGTCTCTTGTAATGGTTATAAACGGCCACTGCTAATACTTTTTTCGCCGCTTCCTGACCAATGACATAGTCATCCAGATGTTGACGAATTTCATGAGGAGTAGGCAATGTGCTACGCTCACGATGTGGTACCAACTCTTTAATTTCTTCGCGAATGATATCATTACATAAATCGACACATTCATCGCAGATATACACTGACGGGCCGGCGATTAATTTCCGGACTTCATGTTGGCTTTTTCCGCAGAAAGAGCAATACAGCAGCTTTCCTGAACCGTCTTTGCGCTTATCTGTCATCAGTCAACCTCACTTTATGAGCTGTTATCCCAGCTTATCTGGCATAACAGAAAAAACGCTGTCATTACTCCGCCTAGTTTAACGTCAACATAAAGAAGCGCCCAGAAAAGACTAGCGTCGGAGTAATAAAGTAATTGTCAATAAATTAGTTGCGCTGGGTGAATATACTATCAACCAGTCCGTATTCTACGGCCTCTGCGGCTGATAAGAAACGGTCACGTTCTGTGTCCTCAGCGATCTTATCAAGTGGTTGCCCTGTATGTTTTGCCATTAATTCATTCATACGGGCTTTAACCTTGAGTATTTCCTGTGCATGGATTTCAATATCAGTTGCCTGCCCCTGGAAACCACCTAATGGCTGGTGAATCATAACCCTGGAATTTGGCAGACAGAAACGCTTGCCTTTTGCTCCAGCAGTCAACAGAAATGCCCCCATTGAGCAGGCCTGTCCCATACAAATAGTACTTACATCTGGCTTAATAAATTGCATCGTGTCGTAAATAGACATACCAGCAGTAATAACCCCACCCGGCGAGTTGATATATAAATGAATATCTTTTTCTGGGTTTTCTGCTTCCAAGAATAACATTTGGGCGGCAACCAAGTTCGCCATATGATCTTCAACTGGCCCTGTCAGAAAAATAATACGGTCTTTTAATAAGCGGGAGTAAATATCAAATGCACGCTCCCCACGTGCTGTTTGTTCAACCACCATCGGCACCAAAGACATGTTAGGTGCATATTGATCTTGCTTGCCACTGTATGACATTTCCGTCTCCTAATAGAACTCACGCTGGTGCCATTCATAACTGATTCTACTTGAGATAAGCAATGATGACCATGATCCAAAGTTAACTAACAAGGGGCTTTTCCCCTCTAAAAAGTAGTAAGCTCTTACATAATAGTAAGAAAGGATATGAGGTTAAATCTGTTTTTTTCAAGAACAATAAAAAACCCGCAAGCAGAGCCTGCGGGTTTACTTCATTGAGAGTGAGATTTCATCATCTCAGGCAATCAATAAATGAAACTTATGCCAGTTGATTTTGGTTCATAAGATCATTGAAGCCAGTTTCTTTTTCAGAAATTTTAGCTTTACTCAGAACAAGTTCAACAGCCTGCTCTTCCAGAGCAATGTTGCGAATATTGTTCATCATTTCTTTGTTTTTGCTGTAGTATTCAACAACTTCTTTTGGATCTTCGTAAGCAGCAGCCATCTCTTCGATCAGTGCATTAACACGCTCGTCTTCGACTTTCAGCTCATTGCTGCTGATAACTTCACCTAACAGCAAGCCAACAACAACGCGACGTTTTGCCTGTTCTTCGAACAGTTCACGTGGCAGTTCCAGAGCTTGTGTTTCATTGCCGCCAAAACGTTGAGCTGCCTGACGACGAAGTACATCAATTTCACCATCAACAACTGCTGCTGGAACGTCAATTTCGTTAGCCTTAACCAGACCATCAAGAACCTGAGTTTTGATGCGATTACGAACAGCATTTTTCAGTTCACGTTCCATGTTCTTACGAACTTCAGTACGCAGACCTTCAACAGTACCCGCCGCGATACCAAAACGCTTGATGAACTCTTCAGTCAGTTCTGGCAGTTCACGCTGTTCAACTTTCTTCAAGTTGATCGCAAACTTCGCAGCTTTACCTTTCAGGTTTTCTGCATGGTAATCTTCTGGGAAAGTCACATCGATGGTAAATTCTTCACCTGCTTTGTGACCAACGACTCCATCTTCAAAACCAGGAATCATACGGCCCTGGCCCATTGCCAGAACGAAATCAGCTGATTTACCGCCTTCGAACTCTTCACCATCAATAGAACCAGTGAAATCAACAGTTACGCGATCTTCCGCAGTTGCTGCTTCATCAGTTTCTTTCCAATTTGCCTGCTGCTTACGCAGGGTATCCAGCATGGTGTCAACGTCTGCGTCTTTAACTTCAACGACAGGTTTTTCAACTTCAATTTCTTCCAGACCTTTCAGTTCGATTTCTGGATAAACTTCAAACTCAACTGCATAAGTGAAGTCTTCTCCATTTTTGAACTGTTCTGGTTTGTAGCTTGGAGCACCTGCTGGATTAATTTTCTGCTCAATGATCGCATTGATGAAATTACTTTGCATCAGATCACCCAGAACATCCTGAAGAACAGAAGCACCATAACGCTGCTCAACGATCTTCATTGGCACTTTGCCTTTACGGAAGCCATCAATACGGACTTTCTTTGCTACATTAACCAGTTCACTGCTAACTGCTTTTTCGATATCGGCAGCAGGAACGGTGATTGACACACGACGCCCAAGGCCTTGAGTGGTTTCAACAGAAACTTGCATCTTGTTACCTCAAAAAAATCATAGTGCTCGGTCAACTTCAGAATGACTGCGATGCTTAAAAAAGCGGATTGCAGCACTCTTTAAGAACCGGGGCGGTCGCATTTAAAAACCGAGAATCCCTGTGATCAGAAGCGTCCCGAAACCATTCTAAAAATTTAGACGCAGCATTATAGCGGCGCAGACAGTATGAGTCGAGAATTGCAGACAAAAGCATGCATGATTCGTTGAGTTATGTGATAAACGTTACTCAATGACTCCGTCACGATATTGTTTATGCGATATTTATATAAACAAAAATACAGCCCGAAGGCTGCCATCTAAAATTAAATCCAGATTAATAAAATAAAACCAGACAGGCCATTGGATTATCCAGAAAAATCAAAAGCTTGATGTCGTTGTACTTCCTCCACGACACGCAGGGGAAACCAAAACTGTATCTCCCAATTCTGCCCATTCCTTTTCCGTATAGGTATGAAGTGCCAAAGCATGTACGCCTTCTTCCAGCTCTTTAACCAAAATACTATATACTGAGCGGTGGCGACTGAGCATTCTTTGTTCAACAAATTCATTGCTTACCACAATAACTTTAAAATGGCTTTCAGAACCTGCTGGCACATTGTGACGATAACTTTCATCGATCACTTCCAGATGAGAAGGCTTAAATGCCGCCCGTAACTTTGTTTCTATTTCCTGACGAACCATCTCATTCTCCTTAATCACCAAAGGTTATTTATCAACCACATCATTGATTCTAGTTTATTTCCCATAATTTATAACATCGGGATAACCAAATCTCTTTAACAGAATTGCTTTGCGGTATTTCTCCCTGAGTTTCAATCATCAGGGATATGCCGCCACCAATGGCAATGCTATGATTACGGCTGTTTATACTACTGTATTAATATGTCGGATACTCGAATCTTGAATTGAGAAAACCTAAATGCTAAAGAAAATATTTATTTCATTGATTACGCTTTTCTTTTTAACTGGTTTATCTGGCTGTGCAGACTCAGGTAATACACTGGCTATTCAGCCCAAAATTACCCTGCCACAAGCAGATCCAACAATGAAAGCGATTACAATCAATATTAGTGGGGTCGACCACCGTCAATCTCAAGCCCTGGCCCAAATTAATCGCGATGCACGATTAGTCACGTTAGTCCCTTCCCGCGACTTACGCTTTTTACTTCAAGAAGCACTGGAAAAGCAAATGGTAGCTCGCGGCTATATGATTGGCTCCCCCTCTAATGCCAATTTGCAAGTCATTGTAAATCAGCTCTATGCCAACGTAAAAGAAGGCAGCCTGCGTCATGATATTTCAGCAAAAGCAGAGATCTCCATTGTTGTTTATGCTCAAGACGGTAGTAAGCAGATTAAAAACTATCGTACTAGCTACAATGTCCAAGGGCCATTGAGTGCAACAAACGCAAAAATTGCTGACGCCGTAAATACTGTCTTATCTGATGTGATCGCAGACATGGCTCAGGACTCCTCAGTCAGCACCTTCATTAAACAAAACGTTCGCTAACCGGATAATAAATAAACTTTCTGTCTGATTCTGGAAAATCAGATAGTATGCAGAAAGTTTTTGGGAGGCTCATGACTAACCATAGTTATTTAAACCTATCTGTATTACGCAAATATCTGACCCTTCTATTACTGGGCTTTGCCTCAGGTCTGCCTCTTGCACTCACAGCAGGAACATTACAAGCATGGATGACTGTCGAAAATATCGATATACGAACTATCGGTTTTTTCACTTTGGTTGGTCAAGCCTATGTTTTTAAATTTCTCTGGGCACCCGCAATGGATCGGTATTCCCCTTCATTTTTAGGACGTCGACGGGGATGGATGCTCATTACTCAACTTTTATTGGTTGTCAGTATTGCTGCGATGGGATTTCTTCAGCCATCCCAGCATTTATGGTGGCTCGCTGCATTAGCTGTTACTGTTGCATTTTTTTCGGCATCCCAAGACATTATTTTTGACGCCTACAAAACAGACTTACTAAAACAGGAAGAACGAGGCTCAGGAGCCGCTGTTTCTGTACTGGGATACAGGCTGGCTATGCTGGTATCCGGTGGACTCGCTTTATTGATGACTGCCTATATCGGTTGGCAAAATATGTATTGGATTATGGCTGGTCTGATGCTGATTGGTGTTTATGCCACTCTGATGGCTAAAGAACCAGAAATCAGTAATGCACCGCCAAAAACATTACATCAGGCAGTATTCGAACCCTTGTCTGATTTTTTCAGTCGAAATAATGCCTGGCTTATCCTGTTATTGATTGTGCTGTATAAACTGGCTGATGCTTTCGCTCTTTCACTTAGTACTACCTTCCTTATTCGTGGTGTTGGTTTCAATGCTGCTGAAGTTGGCATGATCAATAAAACGCTCGGACTTGCTGCTACCATTGTCGGCGCATTGTACGGCGGCTATTTGATGCATAAGTTGAGCTTGTTCCGTGCCTTGATGATATTTGGCATCCTGCAAACCGTTTCAAACTTCGGATATTGGATACTGGCTGTTACTCCTAAAGACATCTATACAATGGGGGCTGCTGTTTTTCTGGAGAATATCTGCGGTGGTATGGGAACAGCGGCATTTGTCGCACTATTGATGACACTGTGTAATAAATCGTTTTCAGCGACACAATTCGCTTTGCTTTCTGCATTATCAGCAGTTGGTCGGGTTTATGTTGGTCCTGTAGCGGGATGGTTCGCGGAAGCACACGGCTGGCCGATGTTTTATCTGTTCTCTGTTGTGATCGGATTACCGGGACTTGTACTGTTGTTCATCTGCCGTAAGACGTTAATTTACACTCAGGAAAATGACGGTTTTATTTCCCGGACATTATTTGGCAACCATTACCGATTAGCTTTTATTGCCATGATATGTGCCGCCCTTCTCTTTGTCGTTTGGCTAATATTAAGCATTCTAATATTCCTTGTTAGTCATATAGCCATTTATTTACCTTTAGCTTTTCAGCCCCATCTCCTAAATATTAGTCATATCAGTGACGTGATATCGCCTATGTTGTCATGGGGCGTGGCTATTGGGGCTTTTGGTCTGGTTCTGGGGGGAGTTCTGGATTATTTGGCGTTGAGAAGAACTAACCTCACTTAGGGTGTTACTTCCGGTCAATACGCTGGCAAATTTTCGTTAGTAAACGCTATTACACCAACCTCTTACAACAGAAGGCTAACAAAGTTCAGTCTTCTGTTGCTTTTTTTAGTGACAAACTTCACAAGTAAAATAAAAAACTACCATTATGTGACTCAAAAAACATCTTTTTCAGGACGGAATTATTTATATTCGAACTAACAAATATTATCATTTGAACGTATTTCATTTCGAACTATTCGAAATATCTTTAACCACCTTAAAAACATATAAAGGGAATTTATGAAAAGACATATTTTGACACTCTCCGCAGTTGCTACTGCCTTGGTTTCTGCCTCAGCTTGTGCGGAATACCAGTGGGGATTTGCTAATGTCAGCATGAACTACCTTGACTGGAACAAGCACACCACACAAAAAACCGGGCAAACTTCACATAAAGATGATTTCGCTTATCTAGAACTAGAAGGTGGAGCAGGCTTTAACTGGGGCGAACTCTATGGTTTCGCTGATTTAGAAAACTCATTTAACAGTAAAACTGCCCAGCCAGGTGATAACCAACGTTATACCTTCAAAACAACAGGGCGTTTCTATTTGGGTGATACCGGTTTCAACCTTTATGGTCACGTCTATGGAACCTATTCATTACCAGGCAAAACGAATGGCGGAAACTTCCATGAAGTCAACACACTCTACGGATTGGGCTATAACGCTAATCTTGCAGGGCTTTGGTTCAAGCCTTTCGTCGCACTGCACTATGTTGACCAAACTTTCTACTCAGGAAACAACGGTTATGTTGTAGGCTGGGTTGCCGGATACGATTTCAACCTTTGGGAACAAAAATTCAGCGTTACAAACTGGAATGAAATTGAACTGAACCGCAATCAGCGCTACGGCAACGGCGGACGCGAAGGTGTGAATGGCGCTATCGCATTGTGGTGGACTCCTCACCCTTCTTTTACAACTGGAATTCAATACCGTTATGCAGACAACAAATTGGGAGAAGATTTCTGGCAGGATGGTATTGTTTATAGTGTAAAATATAACTTCTAGAGATTAATTTAACCCGTGAGCAGCCTCTGGCTGCTCATTGAGTCAAATAAGTAGTAGTTATCCCATTATTCAGAAAGCGTATTTTAGGCATTTTTCCTTTGATTTCTGTAAGAATTTTCTTTTAAAAAATAAAGAGTTAATCTAAAATAATTACCTATTTTGATTTCTTGGTTAAGATAACCATACGAAGTTAACTTTTTGTTAAATCTCACATTACATGTGATCCCTCTAACATAAAAAGCCTACAAGCTAACCTGCTTCTATTACAATTGTTTACACTCCGGTAACCATACCGTAGAATGCCCCCACTGATGAAACGACAATAAAGCTTTTGTTATCTGGGGTCGCTCAATGAGACTTATGAAATACAAAAAAACTATTGGGTTATCGTCGCTACTCGCAGCCACTTTAATGCTAAGTGGTTGCGATATGGTATTGATGAATCCCAAAGGGGCGATCGGCGCCGAGCAAAAAACGCTGATACTAACAGCGTTTGGCTTGATGCTGATCGTTGTTATTCCGGCTATCGTAATGGCAGTCATTTTTGCTGTACGTTACCGGGAAGCCAATAAATCTGCAACTTATCGTCCAAACTGGGCACACTCAAATAAAATTGAGCTTGTCGTCTGGACAGTGCCTATCTTGATTATCATCACTTTGGCAACGATTACATGGAAAACGACTCATGAACTCGATCCATATAAGCCATTGGACAGTGATGTAAAACCGGTGACGATCGAAGTGATTTCCCTTGACTGGAAATGGCTGTTCATCTATCCGGAACAGGGTATTGCAACTGTAAACGAAATTGCATTCCCGAAAGATGTTCCAATTAACTTCAAAATCACCTCTGACTCTGTGATGAACTCTTTCTTCATTCCACAGTTAGGTGGTCAGATTTATGCAATGGCAGGCATGCAGACAAAACTGCACTTAATTGCTAACGAATCAGGTAAATACGATGGGTTCTCAGCAAGTTACAGTGGTCATGGCTTCTCAGGCATGAAATTTACTGCAACAGCAACTGATGATCGTGCAGGTTTTGAAGAGTGGGTGCAGAAAGTTAAAGCATCACCTAAAACCCTGGATACCGTGCAAGCATTCAATGAGTTGGCTAAACAAAGCCAAAACAACCCAGTTGAATACTTCTCAAGCGTGAAACAAAAACTGTTCCAAGAAACCATTGCTAAATTCATGGGTGACATGGGTCATGGTGGTATGCATGGCATGGCAAATCATGGCAAAACAGAACATGGTGAAGCTGCGGGTCATAATATGAATATGAGTCAGCCGGCTCATTCAGGTGTTGAGGAATAAAGGCATGTGGGGAAAATTAACACTGGATGCGGTCCCATTACATGAACCCATTATTGTGGTGACATTGCTGGGGATCCTGCTTGGGGGGTTGGCTGTTGCTGGCTCCCTGACTTATTTCCGTAAATGGAAATGGCTCTGGAGTGAATGGTTAACCAGCGTTGACCATAAGAAAATTGGTGTCATGTATATCGTCGTTGCTATGGTAATGATGGTTCGTGGCTTCGCTGATGCTATCATGATGCGTGGACAGCAAGCCCTCGCTTCCGCTGGCGAAGCAGGTTTCCTGCCTCCGCACCATTATGATCAGATCTTTACCGCTCACGGCGTTATCATGATTTTCTTCATGGCGATGCCTTTTGTTGTCGGTCTGATGAACATCGTGGTTCCTCTGCAAATCGGAGCTCGCGACGTTGCATTCCCATTCTTGAACTCCTTGAGCTTCTGGTTATTTGTTGTCGGTGTCGCACTGATCAACATCTCTCTGGGGGTAGGTGAGTTTGCACAAACAGGTTGGTTGGCATATCCACCGCTATCGGGTCTGGAATATAACTCGGGAGTCGGGGTCGATTACTGGATATGGAGTCTTCAGCTCTCCGGTGTAGGTACATTGCTGACAGGTGTTAACTTCTTCGTGACCATCCTGCGCATGCGCGCACCCGGTATGTCCATGATGAAACTCCCTGTATTTACATGGGCTTCACTGTGTACCAACGTACTGATCATTGCTGCGTTCCCAATCCTGACAGTAACTATTGCACTGTTAACTCTGGATCGTTATCTGGGCACCCATTTCTTTACCAACGATATGGGCGGCAACATGATGATGTACATCAACCTGATTTGGGCTTGGGGTCACCCTGAAGTTTACATTCTGGTTCTGCCTGTCTTTGGTATCTTCTCAGAAGTCACCGCAACCTTCTCGAAAAAGCGCCTGTTTGGTTATACCTCACTGGTGTGGGCGACAATCGTTATTACCATCCTGTCGTTCATTGTATGGTTGCACCACTTCTTTACCATGGGTTCCGGCGCGAACGTTAACGCCTTCTTTGGTATCGCCACGATGATTATCTCCATCCCGACCGGGGTTAAGATCTTCAACTGGCTGTTCACCATGTACCGTGGTCGTATCGAATTCAAAACCCCAATGCTGTGGACTGTTGGCTTCCTGGTCACCTTCTCCATTGGTGGTATGACCGGCGTTCTGCTGGCAGTACCGGGTGCGAACTTCGTTCTGCACAACAGTCTGTTCCTGATTGCTCACTTCCATAACGTTATCATCGGCGGTGTGGTATTCGGCTGCTTCGCAGGCACAACTTATTGGTTCCCGAAAGCATTTGGTTTCACTCTGAATGAAAAATGGGGTGTCCGTGCATTCTGGTTCTGGATCACGGGTTTCTTTGTTGCCTTTATGCCGCTGTATGCACTGGGCTTCATGGGTATGACTCGTCGTCTGAGCCAAGACATCAACCCAGAATTCCATCCTCTGCTGGTGGTTGCCGCTGGTGGTGTTGTCTTAATCGCCTTGGGTATTCTGTGTCAGGTTATCCAGTTCTACGTCAGTATCCGTGATCGCAACCAAAACCTCGACCTGACTGGTGATCCATGGGGTGGCCGTACTCTGGAATGGTCAACTTCATCTCCACCACCGTTCTATAACTTTGCTGAAGTTCCACACATCCAAACTCGTGATGCATGGTGGGATATGAAAGAAAAAGGCACTGAATATAAGCGTCCTGCTAAATATGAAGAAATTCATATGCCTAGAAATACAGGCGCTGGCGTGATCATCAGTGCATTCTGTCTGGTCTTCGGCTTCGCGATGATCTGGCATATCTGGTGGATGGCTATTGCAAGTTTCGCTGGCATCATCATCAGTTGCATCGTGAAAAGCTTTGATGAAGACGTTGATTATTACGTTCCTGTAGCTGAAGTCGAGAAAGTTGAAAGTCAGCGTTACGAAGAACTGAGAAAGGCAGGTGTGAAATAATGTCGACTCAAACCCTTAATAACACAGCCGCCCATGACGCTCATGGGCACCACGATACAGGAGCCAACAAAGTATTTGGTTTCTGGATCTACCTGATGAGTGACTTGATTCTGTTTGCAAGTCTGTTCGCTACCTATGCAGTGCTGGTTAACGGCACTGCGGACGGCCCAACAGGTAAACAGATTTTTGAACTGCCATTTGTGCTGGTTGAAACCTTCCTGCTGTTGTTCAGTAGTATCACCTACGGTTTCGCCATGCTGAGCATGAACAAAGGTAAAGTTGGTCAAGTTAACCTGTGGCTATTTGTTACCTTCCTGTTTGGCCTTGGCTTCGTTTCAATGGAAGTGTATGAGTTCCATAAACTGATCACAGAAGGCTTTGGCCCTGATAAAAGTGCATTCCTGTCTGCTTTCTTTGCACTGGTTTCTACTCACGGTCTACACGTAACCTTCGGTCTGGTTTGGATCATTATCCTGATGATTCAGGTTTCACGCCGTGGCCTGACTGATGTCAACCGTATGCGTCTGAACTGCCTGAGCTTGTTCTGGCACTTCCTCGACGTCGTATGGATCTGTGTATTTACTGTCGTTTATCTGATGGGAGCTATGTAATGAGTCATCCAAATACTTCTCATTCCGGCGCCAGCCACGGTAGTTTCAAAACCTATATGATTGGTTTTGTTCTGTCAGTCATACTGACCGTGATCCCATTCTGGATGGTGATGGATGGTACTGCTTCACACAGCTCAATCCTGATAACAGTAGTCGTTATGGCGGTTATTCAGATCTTTGTTCATTTCATCTGCTTCCTGCACATGAATACATCGTCTGAAGAGCGTTGGAACCTCGTTGCGTTAATATTCACATTACTGGTCATCGCTATTGTTGTTGTTGGCTCTCTGTGGATTATGTACAACCTGAACATCAATATGATGGTTGATTAAGGGTTGATTTGAATGATTAAGCAATACCTGCAAGTGACCAAACCAGGAATTATTTTCGGGAATCTAATTTCTGCGATTGGTGGTTTTCTACTCGCTTCCAAGGGCGTAATAGATTACCCCTTGTTCTTTGCAACGATGGTCGGGGTATCGCTGGTGGTAGCATCAGGTTGTGTATTCAACAACTATATCGACCGCGATATCGACCGTATCATGGAAAGAACAAAAGAGAGGGTCCTTGTGAAAGGGCTTATCGATCCGAAAATCAGCCTGATTTACGCCTCAGTGTTAGGTATTGCTGGCATAGTGCTGCTCTATGTAGCAGCCAATGCCTTAGCAATGCAGTTAGCTCTCATCGGATTTGTCGTTTATGTTGGGGTTTATAGCCTCTACATGAAAAGAAAATCTGTTTATGGCACGCTGGTTGGTAGCTTGTCAGGCGCAGCACCACCCGTGATTGGTTACTGTGCAGTAGCGGGACATTTTGATACAGGCGCGTTGATTTTATTGTTGATCTTCAGCTTGTGGCAAATGCCCCACTCTTATGCCATTGCTATTTTTCGGTTCAAGGATTATCAAGCGGCCAACATCCCAGTATTGCCAGTGATTAAAGGTATTGCGGTCGCGAAAAACCACATCACTCTGTATATTCTGGCCTTTATGGTTGCTACTCTGATGCTAACTATTAGTGGCTATGCGGGTTATAAGTATCTCGTCGTAGCTGCTGCAGTGAGTATCTGGTGGCTGGGTATGGCATTGTCAGGTTATAAAACCTCCAATGACCGTATTTGGGCCCGTAAGTTATTCCTGTTTTCTATTGTCGCTATCATGTCATTAAGCGTCATGATGTCTGTAGATTCATCAGCATCTCCAGAAAGCCTACTAACTTACGTCTGGTAATATCAAAGATGGCAGGGCAAGCCCTGTCATCTTTTCCTTTCCTTTATCTCTTTACTCAATGACGAATTATTTGGCTGCAAACATACTTTTTCAGTTTGCCCCCATCCAATTAAGTCAAATGTCATATCAGATTTTTTGAGGTATCCATGAACGATAATAAAATGACTCCGCTTGAATGTCGGGCGACATGGGGTTTAGGTTCCGTTTTCTCTCTGCGCATGTTAGGTATGTTCATGGTTCTACCCGTTCTGACGACCTATGGCTTAGAACTACATGATTCGACAGAAGCACTTATTGGAATTGCTATTGGTATCTACGGATTAACACAAGCAATATTCCAAATCCCATTTGGGTTACTTTCAGACAAAATTGGCAGAAAGCCCTTAATCATCGGCGGACTACTCATTTTTGTATTAGGCAGTATTATTGCAGCGCTTAGTGACTCTATCTGGGGCATTATCATTGGGCGAGCCTTACAAGGCACAGGGGCAATATCTGCCGCAATCATGGCATTGCTTTCTGATCTGACCCGCGAACAGAATCGAACAAAAGCCATGGCATTTATCGGCATTAGCTTTGGTATTACATTTGCCTTTGCTATTGTCGTCGGCCCTATTATTACCCATCACATTGGCTTAAATGGCCTGTTTTGGGCAATCGCAGTGCTGGCAAGCTGTGGAATTTTAATTACATTATTCGCCGTACCAAATACACATAAACATGTTCTGAATCGTGAATCCGGGTTTGCCCGGGGCAGCTTTAAACGCGTACTCTCCGATCCCCAATTACTAAAACTCAATTTTGGTATTCTCAGCCTACATACTTTACTGATGTCGAGTTTTGTTGCCCTGCCCCTCATCATGGAAAAAGTGGGTTTTCCTCCGCAACAACACTGGAAAGTGTATTTAATTACCACACTTATTTCTTTCGTTGCTGTTCTGCCTTTCATTATTTACGCAGAGACCAAGCGTCGCATGAAACAAGTATTTTTACTTTGCATCGGTATGCTATTCATTGCAGAAGTCGTTTTATGGTCACAGGGTTCACATCTTTGGGGGATCTTTGCTGGCATTCAAATCTTCTTTCTGGCATTTAATATCATGGAAGCCATTTTGCCTTCACTTATCAGCAAAGAAGCCCCTGCGGGCTATAAAGGCACTGCTATGGGAGTCTACTCTACCAGCCAATTCCTTGGGGTTGCTTTAGGAGGAATTCTCGGTGGAATGCTTTATGAGCTGCAAGGTGCATCATTGGTATTTATGGGTGGGATAGCACTGACTACACTCTGGTTTATTATCAGCCTCACATTACGGCAACCTCCGTATGTCAGTAGCATCAGACTTATTCTGCCTGAACAATTGCCCACCCCGGATAGTCTGGAGAAAAAGATATTGGCGCAGACTGGCGTAAAAGATATCGTCATCGTACCAGAAGAGCTGAGTGCCTACGTCAAAGTTGATACCAAACTGACCAACCGTGCACAATTAGAGCAAATTGTATCATCCCATGAATAATTTGCTGTGTTCGTAACTTTGCTATATCCGTAACAAAGTGGGATTTACGATTCACAAGATTTATACTTAAAAATACGGTGAAAGTACGGTGAAAGTACGGCGTGTGATGACATCGTGCTATTTTATTGGAAAGGTTAGTAATTATTGGAAAGGTTATTAGTGAGCAATTAAGCTGGTATCCTGTTTCAGGAATAACGCATTGAGAGAGGGTTGAATAGCCCTCTCCCATTGGACAAATTCACAATTTCTTGCCGTATTTCAAGAAATCAGCCTTAAAAATTGCGTTAATTCGCCCAAAAACCCATCTATAGCGGAAATTAATCGCGGAAATTCGTAAACTGGAAAGGCTGCCCTAACTCTGCACCACGAACCAATGTAATGACACTTTGCAGATCATCACGTGCTTTTCCTGTAACCCGCACTTGTTCACCCTGAATCTGAGCTTGTACTTTCAGCTTACTGTCTTTAATCAGCTTCACAATTTTCTTCGCTAACGGTGTATCGATACCTTGCAGCAGCGTAGCCTCCACACTGTATGTTTTACCGCTGTGAACCATATTTTCAGGAATGTTGAGCACAGAGCCATCAATTCCGCGTTTCGCAAATTTTTCACGCAGAATATCGACCAATTGGTTCACCTGAAAATCAGATTCGCTCGCAATTTTGACTGATTCGTTCTTTTCGTTTAACTCAAAGCTCGCGTTGACGTTGCGGAAATCCCAGCGATTGGTTAACTCTCTTTGTGCGTTTTCTACTGCGTTACGCACTTCCTGCATATCAACTTCTGAAACAATATCAAATGATGGCATTACCCGTCACCTCCTGCTAATCAACAAATCGGCATGATAACCGCTTTCCATTATTGGCAAAAGATCTATACTCGGGAGGTTTGGTGATCTTTGGGAATTTTACCCTGTTTTGAGGTCAGTTAGCGTTAAATTAAAAATCGAGGCTCCCCATGAAAGCGATTCTCAAGGAAGAAATATGAAAATAACGATTCTTGGCTGTGGCGCTATAGGTAAACTGTGGCTTGCCGCCTTATCCAAACAGAATCTCAGTGTTCAAGGATGGTTAAGGGTTCCACAACCTTTTGTTTCCGTCCATATCGAAAATTTCAATGGTCAGGTTTTTAATCAACAACTTCCGGCTAATGACGAAAAACACCTCGCTGAAAGCAAATTACTCCTGGTCTGTTTAAAAGCATGGCAGGTTTCTGACGCACTTAATAACCTTGTAGATAAACTTTCTCCCCATTGCCCAATTTTGTTATTACACAATGGAATGGGTACCTTGGAAGAGTTTTTGCCTCTCCCCAATCCGATTTTACTTGGCGTGACCACGCATGGTGCCTATCGGAAAAATGGCATTGTTTATCACAAATCACAGGGTATCACCCACATTGGCTCAGTGACTGCCAATGCTAATAAACTCAGTGAATTGGCTGATATCTTGCACTGCGCACTCCCTGATGTGGCATGGCATAATGAAATACACGCCATCAGTTGGATGAAACTTACCGTCAATTGTGTCATTAACCCACTCACAGTGATGCATGATTGCAAAAATGGTGAATTACAACATCATGCTACACACATTCAATTACTGTGTGACGAAATTCACCGGGTCATGGAACATGATGGTATCCATACAACCAAACAGACACTCGTTGATTACGTCATGAATGTGATTGAGCAGACATCCGAAAATTATTCATCCATGCTGCAAGATATACGTGCACAACGACATACAGAAATAGACTACATTACCGGTTTCTTACTGCGCCGGGCACGTATACACGGCCTGCCTGTCACAGAAAATACGGCTGTTTATCATTATATTAAACGCAAGGAGGGAGAATATGAGCGCCTCAGCCCTTATTTGCCTGGCTCATGGCAGTGAAGAGATAGAAGCAGTCACAACAATTGATTTACTTGTTCGAGCTGGAATCAATGTTACTGTGGCCAGCACCGAAACAGACGGTACCCTCACACTAACCTGTTCACGCGGTGTCAAAATCGTTGCTGATGTTGCTTTAGTTGATGTCGTGGACGAAGATTTCGATGCCGTTGTCCTGCCCGGAGGGTTAAAAGGTGCAGAATGTTTTCGGGACAGTTTACTGGTAGTGGAAAAAATTAGAATAGCACAAAGCCAAGGGAAAATCATTGCGGCAATCTGCGCATCTCCTGCTATTGTGCTGGAATATCATCAACTTTTCCCCATCGGAAACATGACTGGCTATCCCGGTATGCAAGATAAAATTGCGCCAGAAAAATGGATTGATAAGCGGGTTTATTTTGATGAAAGGGTTAATTTGCTGACCAGCCAAGGGCCTGCCACCGCTTTTGACTTTGCCTTAAAACTGATTGAGTTATTGAAAGGGAAAGAGAAGGCGGCAGAAGTTGCCGCTCAACTTGTATTACCGCCCGGTATTAATAATTACCAGTAATCATCTCATGACATAGGCTGCTTATAGGGCATGTTCCAAAAGCAGCCTAATGTTTTAAGCTTAAATCAAGGCCGGTACACCTTCACGTTTTCAAAGCCTTGCTCACGCAGGTAAAGTGCCTGTAAACGGCTCATCACGCCACGTTCACAATAGAGTAAATACGTTTTTTCCTTCGGCAAATCGCCAAACTGGGTACTCAGTTTATAAAAAGGTAATGACTGAATTTCAATATCACCCATGCTTAACGGACGGTCATCCTGATCATCTGGAGAGCGGATATCCAGCAATACATCATTGGAGGAAAATTCCGTCACCATTTCCACTTCCACAACCTGCTCGCTGGTTTGCTCTGCAATCTGGCGGATATCCAGATTCTGAGCTTCACTCACTGCCCGCTCCAAAACCTCAAAATCAAAATTATTTTCTTCTTCTTCAATTTTGGCTTTAACCGCTTTCACGGTTGGGCTTTTTGAAATCACACCACAAAATTCTGGCATGGTACGTGCGAAATCTTCTGTACCAATCTCACGAGCCAATTTAATAATGTGTTCTTTATCATGAGAAATCAGAGGGCGAAGGATCAACGTATCTGAAGCATTATCAATCAGCCTTAAATTAGTCAAAGTCTGGCTGGAAACCTGCCCTAACGCCTCTCCCGTGACGATCGCTTGTACACCGTAGCGCTCAGCAACTTTCGAGGCCGCTCTGACCATCATTCTTTTCAGAACAACGCCCATTTGCCCGTCTTCAACCTTTTCCAGAATTTCTGCGACAACAGGTTCAAAATCGACAGCCACAAAACGGACTTTATGGGAACGCCCAAATCGGTTCCACAAATAATGAGCAACCTGCTTCACCCCAATTTCATGGGCAGAGCCGCCAAGATTAAAGAAACAGTAATGCACACGGCAGCCACGACGCATCAACATATAACTGGAAACGCCGGAATCAAACCCACCAGAAATCAGTGACAGCACATCTTCCTGTGTACCGATAGGGAAACCGCCGATCCCTTCATGACGGGCTTTAACCAGAATCAATTTATCCTGATCAATTTCCAAATTGACGGTCACATCAGGATGAGTCAACTTAACTTTGGCGGATTCAATATGCTGGTTCAAACCACCACCAACATAGCGTTCTACTTCATTGGACGTAAAACTGTGTTTGCCGCGACGCTTGGCACGAACACAAAACGTTTTACCGGGCAACAAATGTCCATATGTTTCGTAAGTTTGTTCAAAGATATGATGCAAGTCACGAAAATCTCTCTCTTCTACTTGCAGGATATGATGAATGCCCGGAATACGTGTTAGTGCGTCACAAATTTCTGCACCGAGATTATCATTTTTGACCCGAACTTCGATATTATCCCAATGGCGAACAACAGCAATGCCTTCCCCAAATGTTTTCAGCACATTACGGATATTGCTGGCAAGAATTTTAATAAAGCGTAAACGGACAGTTTGGCTCTTGATCGTGATTTCTGGGAATAATTTAATGATAAACTTCATAGTAAGATATAGTAGTCATTCAATGTTGAACTATCACAAACAATGTCAATGATTGTTCTTAAGTGTTCAGTTGGATAGGGTGCAGAGTATAACATCATCTAGCTATATCGACTGTAAAAAAAACAGTGGTAACACATGATTTATTTCTCTTGGTGTAGTAGGGTACTCTGCAATTCTGTAGCGAACTTGCTTTGCTGTAATTCGTTAAATAACCATACGTTAAATCATTATGTCTAAAGCAAATCAAACATCAGAAACCGAACAAACTCCAGTATTTGAAAGCTCGTTGAAAGAGCTGGAAGAAATTGTTATTCGGCTGGAATCCGGGGAACTCCCATTAGAAGATGCGTTGAATGAATTTGAACGCGGAATTCAACTTGCAAGACAGGGGCAGAAAACTCTCCAGCAGGCCGAGCAACGAGTGCAAATTTTATTGAATCATGACGCACAATCACCACTTGATGAATTTTCGTCCGATGCTGAGTAAATTTATGTCTGAACAATACGAGACTCCTTTTGAAGAGTACTCTTTTGAGGAAAAATTGCGTGCTTGTCAGCAACATGTCAATGATAAGCTGATGGCGACATTTTCTTCATTACCCTTTTTAAACAGCCCATTAGGCACAGCAATGCAATATGGGGCAGTATTGGGTGGAAAACGGCTACGCCCATTTTTGGTTTACAGTGTGGGCGAAATGTTTGGTCTTCCCAAAAAGAGTCTTGATGCCGCTGCCCTCGCATTAGAATGTATCCATGCTTATTCATTGATCCATGATGATTTACCCGCCATGGATAACGACGATTTACGCCGTGGTCAGCCCACCTGCCATATCAAATTTGGTGAAAGTCAGGCCATTCTGGCGGGAGATGCCTTACAGTCACTGGCTTTTGAAATTTTGGCAAAACAAGATATGCCGGATGTTGCCTTATCCGACCGCCTTGCCATGATCGCTGAACTGGCAAGTGCCGGTGGCTTTGCCGGGATGTGTGGTGGACAATCACTGGATTTAGAAGCAGAAGGTAAACAGATCGACCTTGCCTCGCTGGAGCAGATCCACCGACATAAAACAGGTGCATTAATACGCTCAGCCGCCCGAATAGGTGCTTATAGTGCAGGACAACGTGGTCATGAAGTATTGCCTTTGTTGGATCAATATGCCCAAGCCATTGGCCTCGCATTTCAGGTACATGATGATATTTTGGATGTCGTTGGCAATACTGAAATTATCGGCAAGCGTCAAGGCAACGACCAACAACTCGGCAAAAGCACCTATCCTGCCTTATTGGGTCTGGAACAAGCCCAGAAAAAAGCCCGGGATCTGTATGAAGAAGCGATAGCCGCACTCACGGAATTGGAAAAGCAGTCATATAACACCACAACCTTAAAAGAACTGGCTGGTTTTATCATTGAGAGAAACAGCTAAAAAACAGGTCATATTAATCACCAATTAATATGGTCATTAGTTATATAAAAACCCAATAATCAATAAGAACGTATTATGGAGTGAACCCGGAAATTACACACAGATAATATAGGGTTCTTAATATTCAACTTCTAACGGGTATAGCATTTTATACAGGCATAGCATGAGCATTGATATAGCGAAATATCCAACATTGGCATTGGCGGAGACTCCAGAAGAGCTTCGCCTGCTACCCAAAGACACTTTGCCAAAGTTATGCGATGAACTGCGTCAATTTTTGCTGAACAGTGTCAGCCGCTCCAGTGGTCACTTTGCTTCCGGCCTTGGCGCTATCGAGTTAACCGTCGCACTTCACTCTGTTTATAAAACACCCTTTGACAATTTGGTCTGGGATGTAGGCCATCAGGCCTACCCACATAAAATTTTAACCGGACGTCGTGATCGCATCGATACTATTCGCCAGAAAAATGGTCTGCACCCTTTCCCGTGGCGGGATGAAAGTGAATATGACACCTTATGTGTGGGTCACTCATCCACTTCAATCAGTGCCGGCTTGGGTATGGCAATCGCGGCGAAACACGAAGGTAAAGGCCGCAAAACCGTTTGTGTGATCGGCGATGGTGCCATCACGGCGGGCATGGCTTTTGAAGCCATGAACCATGCAGGGGATATCGACCCTGATATGCTGGTTATTCTCAATGACAATGAAATGTCTATCTCTGAAAACGTCGGGGCGTTGAATAACCATCTGGCACAATTGCTGTCGGGCAAGCTGTATACAACACTGCGTGAAGGCGGTAAAAAGGTCTTTTCCAACCTGCCTCCTATCAAAGAACTGCTGAAAAAAACCGAAGAACATCTTAAAGGCATGGTCGTTCCGGGAACGCTGTTTGAAGAACTTGGGTTTAACTACATCGGGCCTGTTGATGGTCATGACGTACTGGCGCTGACCCAAACCTTAAAAAATATGCGTGAACTGAAAGGGCCACAATTCCTGCATATCATGACCAAAAAAGGCCGTGGTTATGCGCCAGCGGAAAAAGACCCAATCAGTTGGCATGCTGTGCCCAAATTCGATCCAAAGACGGGTTCCCTGCCCAAAAGCGTGGATACTCGTCCGACATTTTCCAAGATCTTCGGTGACTGGCTGTGTGAAGAAGCCGTTCATGACAAAAAACTGATGGCGATCACTCCGGCGATGCGAGAAGGTTCCGGCATGGTACGTTTCTCCCGTGAATATCCTGAACAGTATTTTGATGTCGCGATTGCCGAGCAACATTCCGTTACTTTTGCCGCAGGTTTGGCGATTGGTGGCTACAAGCCCATTGTCGCCATTTATTCCACCTTCCTGCAACGCGCTTATGATCAGGTGATCCACGATGTTGCCATCCAGAATTTGCCAGTGCTGTTTGCCATCGACCGTGGCGGCATTGTTGGTGCAGATGGGCAAACCCATCAGGGGGCATTTGACCTATCCTTCCTGCGTTGTCTCCCGAATATGGTGATTATGGCTCCCAGCGATGAAAACGAATGCCGCCAGATGCTGCATACCGGACATCACTATCAAGAAGGCCCTACAGCCGTCCGTTACCCTCGCGGCGCAGGAACCGGAGCCGAACTTCAACCACTGGAAACGTTGCCAATAGGTAAAGGCGTGCTTCGTCGTCAGGGAGAGCGCATTGCGATCCTTAACTTTGGTACATTGTTGCCCTACGCATTGCAAGCGGCTGAAAACCTGAATGCAACGGTTGTCGATATGCGTTTCGTCAAACCGCTGGATAAAGAGCTGGTACTGGATATGGCGGACAGCCATGATTTACTGGTAACTTTGGAAGAAAACGCCATTATGGGCGGTGCAGGCAGTGGAGTTAACGAACTTCTGATGCAGGAAAAACGGCCGATTCCCGTATTAAACCTTGGCTTACCGGATTATTTTATACCGCAAGGAACACAGCAAGAGCTTCACGCTGATTTGGGTCTGGATGCGGCAGGTATTCAAAATAATATCGAGCAATATCTGGCTAAATAATCCTTAATAATGGATGAATATTTTTATTAAACATTCATCCATTTTACTTCCTATTTCAATTCTTATTTCCCTTAATCTTTCCTATTTCCAATAACTCAAATCAGGCATATCATTTTATTTTAAAAAAATTTAATCGTGCTTCAGTCACTTTAGTATTCTTCTTAAATAAAGCTCCCCCTTACTACACACCGCAATGGAACATTTTCTTGAAACACTCGCAATAAATGATAAACAACTTTATCATCGGGCAAGCAATGTTCGACAAGTATCTCCTACAAACGCGGCATTTCGGGATCTCTTGCTGGTGACGTTCCGGCAATTTCCTGAATAACAAGAGAGCTAATAATAATGTCAAGTCAGGAAAATAGTTTGAATTTGCGTTGTTCTAGCCTTAATGCCTTATTGATCGTCAGTGCTCGATTTGTCTCCGATTTTGGTGCATTCCTGAATATGGTGGCGGCCTCCACTTATGTTTATCTGCTCAGTAACAGCGTTATGCACGTCAGTATTTTTCTTGCCTGCCGTGTTGCTGGCGGTATCATCGCCAGCCTAATCGGAACGCCATTTTTCAGACGATTTGCGGGAAGATGGCCACTGGTCTTTTTTGATCTGGTACGTGTCATTTTGCTGTCTCTGTTATTGGTGATCCCCACATCACAGCAATTACTGATCTTACCGATGATTGCCTTCGGCATTGGCTTAGGCAACTCAATGTTTGCTATCGGGTTAAACAGCCAACTGCCCTATTGGGTACACGCCTCCCAACGCATTTCAACTAATTCCTGGTTAACCTCTGTCGCTGCTACAGGAGCCGTATTTGGTAGCCTCGTCTCGGGGCTGCTGGTCGCAAGCAGTGGTTATGAAATGGTATTCACCGTCAATATCATCACTTATCTATTGGCGGCTATCCTGATTATGCCCCTGCGTTTCCTCTCTTTACCGGAGCAGAAAACATCAAGAGAACTGGGTAACGAATGGCGGGAGTTGCGCCTCGGTTTGCGCAGTGCCCCCATACTGGCAGGAATGCTGTTTCTCAGCCTGGCCGATACACTGGGCAGCGCCGCCCATAATGTTGGTTTTCCTATTATTTCAAAACTCCTGACTCCCGATAATGCCAGTACCACAATGGGATTACTGCTGGCGACATGGGCGATAGGGAAATTTAGTGGCGCGAGATTAACGAGCTATCTGCTGCGCAGCCGCAACCTATTGAGGATGGAAAAACTGTTCTTTATCGGCGTCGCTCTGATGTCGACCGGGTTTATCCTCACCTTCCAACAAAGCAACGTATTCTGGCTACTGACATTTGCAATCTGGGCAGGCATGGGTGATGGGATCGCGGAAGTCAGCCTGATTTCACGGGCACAAAGCGAACCGGAAAGCTTACGCTTGCCGATTTTTAGTTTGCTGACGCTGTTGCAGATGACAGGCTTTGGGATAGGTATGCTACTGGTTGCCCCGTTCTACGTCTGGCTGCCACCTTCCATCGTGATCCTGATATTCCATGGATTACCGCTGACGGTATTGGTGCTGGTCTTAGTATGGAGTCGGCGATTTACTGCAAGCAAAGTGTAATGGTTAGATAAATATTTTCCCAAAAAGCTTAAAGTATAAAATTCATTTTCTGTTAAGTTGTTACTAAGATAACTAAAAACATAATACCAAAAATCAAATCTCCGATTCGTAACAGCCCCATTTTTGTTTTTTCAGTAATAGCAATATAAAAAATTGTGACAAATATCACATTTTCACACCTCATGAAACCGGTTACATGGATAG
>NZ_LFCV01000024.1 GCF_001037465.1 Xenorhabdus khoisanae | reverse complement strand
TCATTAAACAAGCGAGCTTTCCCCGCCATCATATAGTGCTCCGCACTTGCATATTTTACATCATTAACAGTAAATTGAACTGGATACCACTGGCTTAAACAAGACTTGGTTATGTGGTTGGTATGATTGGCTTTATGCCCCCAGAAAAAAAGATATTTCAGCTTTTTTCCTGATTGGTATAAATCACATAGTGTTTTAATATCCATATTAACTCTCTATAAAACGCTAATTTAGCTTAAATGCATAAATACGCTCCTATCATACAATTTTTTTTATATTTGTCGATGAATATCCCAGCAGTTTTATTGATATAGAATAAGAACCTCAAATATAAGTTTGAATAAAAGTAACAAACATAAAAAATGGCAAATAAAAATAATTACATGTTCTCTGAATAACTTATCATATTATCTTGAAATCATTTAATATTTGCTCTTCGCCCAATAACAAAAACGGCAACCAATCCCACCAAATCGACAGTGATTAAAGTGCCAGCAAATAACATTTCTCCTTTCAATGCAAAAACAGTAGCAATAATTAAGATGAACATGGTGATAAAAAAGCCCATCCATTGCCCTCTTCTGTCCCGGCTTATCAGGCCATCAACTGCTTTTTTCTGTTTCTCATGGCGAAAAGCCTGCTCTTTTTCCCTGAAAGAAAATATTCTTTCTGCACAACCAGGTAGAATTTCCTCATAGTTTTTTAATGCATCAGGGGATGGGAAGGATGAACAGCAAGAAACCACCTGATTCTCGATTAAATCTACACTGGCCGAGTCAAGATTTAAAGTATCGCGATAATCGTTTGCGGGCATGATATCAAGAATACTCCCTATCACTCTGAAATAATGACGAATGTTAGAATTCATGTTCTCTCCTGAGCAATATACACAAAAAACATCTTAATAAAATCAGCGAAATAACTAAGTCCAACCTATAATTTAGTTGAATTAATTATACTTTTGATATTTTTTTCCCCCGTAGTACCGCCTGCTTTTGACTCGGAAATGGGCGGCATTCTTCCGCTTTATAGGTTCCATCTTCTTGACGAATCAAAAATATTTTACGCCCAGATCGCAATGCTTTACTGATCGCAGTTTGATGAACACCAACCAAAAGTGCTGTTTTGGCTTGGCCATTTAATTTTACATATTCTGATAATGGAATTTTTTCCATGCCGTTCCTCCTGTCTATCTCAAAATAATATCTAAAGTACTAAATATTTCAATACTTTTAGTATTTATCATTTTAATAGCATTGGTATTAAAATGAGCGCATGAAAAAGAAACTCACAGCAGAACAGCTTGCAGATGCCGCACGCTTAAAAGCACTCTTTGAGTCTAAGAAAAAACAACTTGGCATCTCTCAAGAAATACTTGCAGAAGAAATTGGCAAGACTCAAAGTGCGATTTCACACTATCTCAATGGCATCAATGCCCTTAATTTGGAGATGGCAGCCTATTTTGCCCAAAAATTGGACGTCAAAATTGCAGATTTCAGCCCATCGCTGGATAAACAGGCAAGGAAACTCGTAGCCGTTCTTTATGGAGATAATGCTGCGTTTTCAGCTCATCCAAATCCTCAAAAACAATATCCACTACTCGAATGGGTAAATGTAGATCATTGGTGCGAAGAGCCAGCGCCTAAATATCATACAAATGATATCGAAAAGAGATATGAAACTTCTGTCGAATGTTCACAACGTGCTTTTTGGTTGGAAGTCAAAGGAGATTCGATGGTGTCGCCGAATGGATTAAGCGTACCACAAGGCATGATCATTTTAGTTGACCCGGAAGTGAAACCTACAACCAATAACCTGGTCGTAGCAAAACTTGATGGTGAAAAAGAACCCACTTTCAAGCAATTGATCACTGAAGGGTATGATACCTTTTTAAAACCATTGAACGCCCAATATAATATGATTCCCCTCAATAACCATGTTCATATTATCGGGGTGGTTGTAGAAGCAAAGATTGGGAAACTACCTTGAGTAATAATATAGAACTATTGTTCCAATTATATCGGCCACTTTTTTGTTTACTGATTTGTTGATTATTCTCACTCCCCTAAAAATATAGTGAATTATATTTCTGGGGGAATTGATTAACTTACTTCCTCCATTAACTTCAAATTTAGACTTACTGATTTAATCTAAGTCAGAACCTATATTAAATTGTTCCATGATATTCAACGCTACACACAATACCCAGAGTGTTTCCAGATTGTGATTCCCGTTACCAGCCTCCAATTGTGACAGCGTGGATTTTGCAATACTGGCGCGTCGTGTAATTTCCGCCAGTGAAAAACCTGTACGTGCCCGCTCACGGACTAAACTTTTTGCAATTACGCTGATTGGTTCTGTCATGCTATTATTCCAGCGTTCCGGCCCATCATTAGCCAAGGAGCAGTCGAAAAAAAGACGAAGAAGCTACCTCTCCCTGCGCTCTGGCAGAGCGTGTACAGCCAAAAATTCAGGCGTTTTACAGAAAACCTGATCATCCACTTCTAAGACATAACACAGCGAAGTTACACCTGCTTTATCAGCCACTCCTTTTAACCATTCGCGTTGTTTACGTGTAATAGATAGAAATGCTTTATGTAGGGCTGGCTTACCAAATACATTGGGACCATCTCGAACAACTAACGAACTATTTTCCGTATAGAAGTCCATTAGAAAATCAAAATCTTCCTCAGTAATAGCTTTGTCAGCCTTCGCTATCAAACTCGTTAATGTTTCAGTGTACTGTTTACATTCTTTCTCTGAATACATATTTACTCCTTAGAGGAAAGCCAGTTAAGGCGTAATAAAAAACCCGCTTAACTGGCGGGTTTATCTGGCACTACATATTCCCACCAACTATGTGATGGTAATAATAATTGAGTATGCAGTACGTAATATCATAGGTTCACCTAAAATAGTAAGGATTTACACATTATCAGGATATTTAAAAGTAATCAAAACCATTCTAACAGGGCAAACGGGTCTATCGTGATGGTAGAACCTTCAATATCCAGCAAGGCCAGCAGCTTGGGGATCGCGGTGATTTCATTCGATTTATCCGAGACTTTCGCCTGACCAAAGCAGAGTTGATTCGCGACTGACCAGGCGCTGACCAGATGGAGAGCAGGGTAGTTAAGCTAGTATGTGAAAGGTGATTTTCTGGTTCCTCGATCATTACAAAATTAGCTTTCCCTGAGTGTCGATTCATAGCAAGAGAAATTTTGATTGCAGCCTGCTGCCCCAAGCCTGACATTGAGAAGGGTATATTATTAACATGGGGTGTAATAGCTCCTCCCATGCTGTTCGTGAGCTCTGATCCATTGCTAATTCGATCGATTGATTAGAAAGAGAGGCATGTAATCCGCTAATTCTTTTATTCACTTCTGTTAATGCATTCTCAGACATATAAGCTTTTGCTTTTCGATATTGTAGTGAAATTTCAGCTCGTTCAGTTGGTGCCAAATGATCATTCATTATCTGGCGTAAGTGAAAATCCATACCAGATGAAACTCGAACAGTACGGGAATCAATTACTGCTGTTACCAATTGCTTAGGTCTAGCTGTAAGTTTATCATCAGCGAATGTACGCCATTCTACCTTGTAGTACTCAACCGGAAGTAATGGTGAAGGTTCTTTTAACTATTCATCTAATTCGTCTACATATTCAGGATTAGGTATGATACTGAAAACAACACCTGGACAAGCTGTAGTTGGTACATCACTGTTAATTGCACCATATATGGACGCTCCCGGCTGTGCAAGCATTGAATAGAACGGTTTGCGACCATATATCCG